>CAIOSU010000462.1 GCA_903861055.1 uncultured bacterium | reverse complement strand
CCTTGCGGCGCGCGGATTTCACTTTTCCCGAATAACCATTTGGCAATCAACAATCATCCAAATCTTTCAGAAACTTCTGCACGTCTCCTTGCTATTCCCTAACTTCACAGCTCACCATAGCCCATAGCACCAGTGAGCAAAACCGTAGCCTTAGTACTTACCAGTGGCAGTGCCCGTGGCATGGCGCATATTGGGGCTATTGAGGAGCTGGAGGCCCGCGGATACCAAATAAAAGTGGTATCGGGCTCATCTATGGGCGCCGTGGTAGGGGGTTTGTATGCCGCTGGCAAATTGGATATGTACCGCGATTGGATAATTTCGCTAAGCCGGATGGATGTATTCAATCTGTTCGATTTTGCTTTTAGCTCATCGGGGCTATTAAAGGGCGAACGGGTGTTTGAAGAAATGGCCCGCCTGCTTGGTGATGCCCAAATTGAAGACTTGCACATACCCTACACAGCGGTGGTAACCGATATATTGGCCAAAAAAGAAGTGTGGATGCAGCAGGGCAGTCTGTTCAAGGCCATTCGTGCCTCGGTTGCGGTGCCCACTATTGTTACCCCCGTATATACCGATACACAAATACTGGTTGATGGTGGCGTGCTAAACCCCATGCCCATTGAGCCGGTGCTGGGCCACCAATACGACTTGCTGATAGTTGTAAATACCAACGCCGAAATACCTTACCATAAGCACTACCTGCCTACCAAGCAAGAGGAGCAAGATGCCGAAGTGTACCAAGGCCGGTTGGCACAGTTCCGCAAAAAATGGTCGAAGTACCTAACCACCAATAGCACCGCAAGCGCAGAACAGATACAGAAAATTGAGAAGCTAGGATACATGAGCCTGCTAAACAAAGCTGTAGACTTAATGGAAAACCGCATTATAGAACTGAGCCTTGAAAAACACCAGCCCGATATAGTGGTAAACGTAAGCCGAGAGGTGTGCAGCATGTTCGAGTTTCACAAAGCCAAAGAAGTTATTGAGGCCGGCCGCATAGCCACAAGAGAAACTTTGGATAACTTTGAAGCCGAATTAAAGAAACAGGAGTTGTAGTAGTAACTTACTCTCCTCTTTGCCCAACTTTGACCTAGCCAAGGAAAGGGTGCAGGAGGTAATACGCATTTTCGGCTCCCAACAAAACATCCGACATGAAAAAGACCATTTTAGAGAAATACGCCCATTTATTGGTACATTACAGCTTGTACCTGAAGCCCGGCGAAAAGCTATTTGTGCGCACTACCACGTTGGCCGAGCCACTAGTAAAAGAACTATATCGCGCCGCCACCCGAGCTGGTGCCGTTATGGAGGTGTTTTTTGATTTTGAAGACCAAGGCAAAATATTGGCCGAAGAGGGCAGCGATGAGCTTTTGCAATACTCTTCGCCATTTATGCAGTATGCATTCGAGCACTTTGATGCGTACCTCAACATTATGGCGCCCTATAACCTAATGGGCATGCAGCAAGCCAACCCCGAAAAGGTAAAGCTGATGAAAAACGCTAGCAAACCCTACATGAAGGTATACAACGAGCGCACCGGAAACGGCACTATGCGCCGCAGCCTATGCCTATACCCAACACCAGCCAGCGCGCAAGCGGCGGGTATGAGCATGGACGACTACGAGAACTTTGTTTTTGGTGCATGCCATCTGTTTGCCGAAAACCCAGAAGCAGAGTGGCTCAAGATTCGCGTGTTTCAGCAGCGTATAGTTGAGCACCTAAACAATGTACACACGGTGCGATATGTAAACCCTAAAACCGACATCAGCTTTGTAACCGCCGGCCGCACTTGGATAAACTCTGATGGCAAAGCCAATATGCCAAGTGGAGAGGTGTTTACCAGCCCCGTTGAAGATTCGGTAAACGGGCATGTGCACTTTGATTATCCGTCCATATATGGTGGTCACGAGGTGCAAGGTATAACGCTGCACGTTGAAAATGGTGAGGTAAAGAAATGGGAGGCATTGCGCGGACAGGAGTTCTTGGACCGTATTTTCGATGAACCGGGCGCACGTTTCTTTGGCGAGGCAGCTATTGGCTGTAACTATGGCATACAAACCCCTACCAAAAACATCTTGTTTGATGAGAAGATAGGTGGCACCATTCACATGGCCATTGGCCAAAGCTACCTACAAGCCGGCGGCAAAAACGAAAGCACCGTGCACTGGGATATGATTGCCAACATGACCACTAACGGTGGGCAGATATTTACCGATGGTAAGTTGATTTATGAGAATGGGAAGTTCATCATCTAAATTTTAGAAACTAAACTCCCGCCATGGCAACCAAACCTTATCCACGTACTTCATAATCCAAATGCTATTTACAGGGAATATAGCGGAGAATGGCTCGTGCTCATATGCCTGCCAAATAGCAATAAAGGTTTCGAGTGATAGGTCACGGTACGCAACGGTAAGGTGCGGCTTCAATGGCCCTGGATGAAAATGTTTTTCCTTGCTATGCCCCAAGGTTATAAAACCGGTTTTTAGCAATTCATAAAGCTGCTGCAACGATTCGTTAGGTTGCACGTTTATATACACGGCTCTGTTTCCTTCAAAACAACCAAAACCTTCAAGCATCAAATCGAATGGCACCGATTGCCTTGCTGCAGCTTGATGAATCGGTATCAGTTTATCCAACTGTTCGTCGGTAGCACTATAGGGCGGTACTAGGGTAATGTGGGCAGGTTTGGTAATGGCTATGTGCGTATCATACTTATTGGCAATAGCCTGCTTTATAGCATTTTCCCTCGCGGCCAATTCGGGTGGGGGCAACAGTACCGTAAGATATAGTGGCAGTTTATTCATAACCGATAGACAACGAGGGCTATACCGAAGGTACAAAAAGAATTATCGCTATAAACTGCAAAATAACAAAAGCCAGCATACAAGCAGCATGCTATGCTATAGTTTTATTAAGCTATTTTTATTCCATTCAACTATATTGTATCTTTCGAGGCATGAAACAGTGGTTGCAAAGCCTCCAACTCACGCCTGCCGAGCGCAACGGTAGCATTGTATTGATGCTGCTTATTGTTGCCATGTTGGGTATTCGCTTGGTACTGTTACTTTGGCAACCATCGTTACCTAACGGCAATTTGGCGGCTTACCAGCAAGATATAGCCGCTTTTGAGGCTGATACATTGATAGAGCTAAACACCGCCAGCATCGAATCGTTGGAAGAGTTGCCAGGTATAGGTCCCTCCATGGCAGAGAGAATAATTGCATACCGAACTGAAGTGGGCGGATTTTCATACATCGAGCAGTTAATGGAAATTCCGGGCATTGGCGAGGCCAAATTAAACGGATTGAGGCCATATGTAAGCATTGATACTACTTTGGCAAAAGTATTGATTCAAAAACCCGACAATATTTTACTGGAAGACACTGTAAAGAAAGAAACCACAACGTTAGATACTTTGCCACTTTGGCCCATTAAATTGAAACCTGGAGAAAAGCTGGAGCTAAACAGTGCCAAAATTGAAGACCTGCAGCGTTTGCCTGGAATTGGTTTGGCTTTTGCTCAACGGATATACGATTACAGAGAGCGCTTGGGCGGCTTTTATACTGTTGAGCAACTAAAAGAGGTAACTGGCTTAGGTGAAGCCAAGTATTTAGGAATGCAGCCTTACCTCACCTTAAAATTAAACAACGTGCACAAGCTGAGTATTAATACTGCCTTTGAGCCAGAGCTTTTGGCGCACCCTTATTGTAAAGCAAGTTGGGTGGCAGAAGTACTAACTAAACGACCATTTACTGATTTACAGCAATTGCCACAAATAAACTTTGATGCGCGAATAGTACCTTATTTGACTATTGCGGATTAGTAACCAATCAACTATTAACCAATATACCGATAACCAAACCCCTTTGGTTTTCAACCATAAAATGCGGATATTTGCGATGCTTTGAAGCCATAACACCTATGTATTTGCTAGAGGAACGCGTTAAGCAAGCCATCAGAAATGTACCCAACTTTCCGAAGGTGGGTATACAATTTAAGGACATTACGCCTGTACTGATGGATGTAAACCTTTGCAAAGACATTGTACAGGAGTACAAAGACCTTATCAAATTTGAGGTTGATGCCATTGTTGCCATTGAGAGCCGTGGTTTCTTTTTTGGTACACTGTTGGCCGATAGATTAAATGTTCCTTTTATCCCCATACGGAAAGAGGGTAAACTTCCTGGCGATTGTGTAAAGTATACATACGATTTAGAGTATGGCTCAGCCACCGTTGAATTACACAAAGGCTTCATTAAACCAGGCATGAAAATTTTAATTCATGATGACCTTTTGGCAACAGGCGGCACCGTAACCGCTGCCGCCGAGTTGGTAAAAATGGAAGGTGGCGAAGTGGCTGGATTTTCGTTTCTTGTAAACCTTAGCTTCCTTTCAGGCGTTAATGTTATTGAAAAATATAGCAGCAATGTATTAAGTATAGTTACGTATTAGTATCAAGATTAGGTACAAAGTACGATTTACGAGGTGCGATTGAAAAAATGAGTTAAATGAGTTGTCGAATTACAATGGTAATTCGTACGTCGTAAATCAAAAAATAAAGAACCCGAAAACACTAATAATATGTCTTTAGTAGCTGAAAAAAACGCCACCATGAACTTTGAAGTGAGCGAAAACCAAAAGATGGTTGCCCAAATGGCCCGCGACTTTGCCGAGCGCGAAATACGCCCAAATATTATGAAATGGGACGAAAGCCAAGAATTCCCTCGCGAGGTATTTACAAAAATGGGCGAGCTTGGCCTACTGGGCGTTTTGGTGCCCGAAACTTATGGAGGTGCCGGCTTTGGTTACATGGAGTACATTGCCGCTATTGTTGAAATTTCAAAGGTTTGCGGTTCGGTTGGCCTAAGTATGGCAGCGCACAACTCATTGTGCACTAACCATATACTAGAGTTTGCTAGCGAAGAACAAAAACAAAAATATCTACCAAAATTAGCCACTGGCGAGCACATTGGTGCTTGGGCATTGACAGAGCCAAACACTGGTAGCGATGCCATGCGTATGAAAGTAACCGCCAAACAAGATGGCGACTACTGGGTGCTTAACGGTGCCAAGCGTTTTATTACGCACGGTATAGCTGGCGATATTGTTTTGGTAATTGCCCGTACCGGTGAGTTGTTGGATAGCCACGGTATGACCGCTTTTATTGTAGAGCGTGGCACCGAAGGCCTTTTGGCTGGTAAAAAAGAAGATAAACTAGGCATGCGCGCCAGCGAAACTGCCGAAGTGATATTTGACAACTGCCGTATACACAACAGCCAGGTTTGTGGCAAAGTAGGCGACGGTTTTATCCAAGCCATGAAAATATTGGATGGTGGCCGTATCTCTATCGCTGCCCTATCTATCGGTATTGCCAAAGGTGCTTTTGAGGCATCGGTAAAGTATAGCAAAGAGCGAGAGCAGTTTGGTCAGCCCATCTCCAACTTCCAAGGCATTGCCTTTAAGTTAGCCGATATGGCGACCAAAATCGAAGCTTCGGAATTATTGACGTACCAAGCCGGCGACATGAAAAACCGCAAGCAAAAAATGACCATTCAAGGTGCTATGGCCAAATACTACGCTAGCGAAACTTGCGTAGAGGTAAGCACCGATGCGGTGCAGATATTTGGTGGCTACGGCTACATTAAAGAATACCCAGTGGAGAAATTCTACCGCGATAGCAAGCTTTGCACCATTGGCGAAGGCACCAGCGAAATACAAAAAGTGGTTATCAGCCGCGAATTGTTGAAGTAAACGTACCTTTTATTTCTGGATAAATAAAGAACAGGCCGCAGCGAGAGTTGTGGCCTGTTCTTTGTTTATCAATATTAATAGTATTAGCTATTATGCTTGTCCTTCTTCTTTAACTTCCCTCGGTTCCCCGCCGCCTTTCTTACTGCCGGCATACAAGTCAAACCGATTGAAGCGGCACTCTAGCGGGCCATTGAACAGCGGTATTTTGCGCGAAGGGCGCAGGCCTACAAACTTTAGCGCATCAAGGTTTGCGCTTAGCACCCAGGCTTGCCAACCGCTGTATTGCCTTTTCAATGTATCGCCAATGGATTTGTAGAAGGCAATGATATCGTCTTTTTCTATACGGTCGCCATACGGTGGGTTAATAATCATCATGCCACCTTCGGCCGGTGCAGTGGGGTTTTGCTCAAAGGCCACCTGTTTAAGCACCACGGCATCTTCCAATTCGGCACTTTCGAGGTTTTGGCGGGTTTCGTCCAACGCCTGCATCGATACATCAGAACCAAAAATCTGCACATCGCTAGGTCGTTCGGCATTTCGGGCTTCCTTTTGAATGCTTAGGAACAAAGGCTTATCAAAATCGGGCCAGTGGGTAAAGCCAAAATCATCCCTATAAAGCCCAGGGGCAATGTTGCGGGCAATAAGCGCCGCTTCGGTAAGGATGGTGCCCGAACCGCACATCGGGTCGTATAAGGGTTGCTTTTGGTCCCAACCACTCAATAAAATCATACCAGCCGCCAAGCATTCGCTCAGTGGCGCCTTAAAAATGGCCACTTTGTACCCACGTTTGTGCAAACTCTCGCCTGAGCTATCTAAAAAAAAAGTCATTTGGTCGTTGAAGATATGGACCTGTATAGATACATCTGGGAAGTCGACATTCACATTTGGGCGTTCGCCGTGGCGGCGCCTAAACTGGTCGGCAATAGCGTCCTTCACCTTTTGCGATACAAACAAGGTGTGGTTGAACAAGGTAGAGTTGATGCTCGTATGGATGGCAAAGGTTTGGTCGAGTGCCAGATAATGGCCCCAATCTACCTCCAAGGCGGCTTTGTATAGTCCTTCGTCGTTTTGGGCTTTAGTAGTGTGTATAGGCACCAAAATACGGGTTGCGGTGCGCAGCCAAAGGTTGGCTTTATATAGCATGGCCTTGTCGCCGCTAAAGCCTACGGCTCGGTTGTGCATTTCAATATCGCTAGCGCCTAGGTTACGCAGCTCTTCTGCAAGCACTTCCTCTAGGCCAAATAGGGTCTTGGCAATGTATTTGGTATTCATTTCGTGAAATTACGGCTTTATTTTTCGTCCATTGCACCTTTAGGCTTTCCGTTAGGAGTGCTTAACATTAGCGTTGCTGTGAAAGTTTTAATAGATCAACCACCATACTTTACCCCAGGGTCTTTGCCCAGGATACGGCGCAAAATGCCTAACTGCCCGCTGTGCATGGTTTCGTGGTATGCCATAAACACTATCTTATCTTCGGTATCAAGCCCCTCATCTAGCTTATCTATCAAATCCGTCAATTGTTTTTGGGTATCCTCATAAAGCAACTTTAACTGCTCAATAGGCAAAGCTGTTTCGCCGTTGGGCACAGTATTATAGTCATACAGTGCTTTATACACTTCTTCATCAGGGCGCGGATGGCCAAGTAGCTTCAAAGTGCGCAAGCGGTAGCGCACTATATGCCCAAGCACCCAATTGATGCTGCTGCCGCCATTAGTTGAGGTTTGCAGGCTTTCCTCATGGCTAATATCAGTAAGGTTGCCTGTTACCACAAAATGGTTTCGCTCGAAAAAAGATTTTACATGTTTGCTCAGCATTGGTTCTGTTTTGGTTGTTAATTTAAACTTAATACTGCCAAAAGCCACAACTTATAACCCTAAAAAAGTAACTTAGATGTATGTTGAAACGCAAATGGTTACTAATATTGCTGGCTCCCTTAGCTTTGCTGCTCATTGGCTGGGGCGCTTTTGCTTATGACCCTATACCTAAAGATGCTATGAACCCCAAACCAGCCATTATTGCGCACCGAGGTGCATCGGGCTCTGCGCCCGAAAACACCCTTTCTGCATTTAAGAAGGCCCTGGAAATTGGCGTGGATTACGTGGAACTGGATATACACTTGAGTAAGGACGGTGAGATAATAGTAATACATGATGCTACCCTTGACCGCACCACCAATGGCTCTGGCGCCGTGCAAGACAAAACCCTGGCCGAACTAAAACAACTAGATGCTGGTAGCTGGTATGGCGAGGCCTTTAAAAACGAACCTTTGCCTACTTTGCGCCAGGTGCTAGAGTTGGTAAACGGTCGCACCAAAGTGCTTATAGAGATTAAGGGTCCATCTAAAGAAGGCTTGTATGCAGGTATTGAGCAAAAGACTTTGGACCTGATTAAAGAATTTAATGCCTATAGCTGGTGCGAAATGCAGAGCTTTCACCCAGAAGTTGTAGAGCATTGGCTGGCTATTGATACGCAAGTAACGGTATACCAACTTATAGTAGGTGCCATGGCTGGCGTATCCTACGACGACCAAGTGCGCTGGGGCAATAGCATTGGCAAAGATGGCCGTGTAGCGGGCATAAACCCAAACTTGAAGTTTGCTCATGCTAAATACATTAAAAAGCTGCACCAAGCTGGTTATGTATGTTTTGTATGGACCGTAAACGAAACCGAGGATATGCAAACCTTGATGCGCAAAGGTGTTGATGGCATCATTACTAACTATCCTGAAAAGCTAAAGAAGCTGATTGAGGAAGGGGCGAAATAATTGACCAATTTGGAAATGTGCAAATTTGAAAATGACCTACTGGTATTTTTCTCATTTGCTCAATACCCCTTTAACACCTCATCTACAATAATATTAAAGTCATTGGTATGTTGGTTGGGGGCATCTCCCATATCGTGGTGGCCGAGGCGAACCACCACTAGGTTTTTTTCGGGTATGCTAATGATGTACTGCCCTAAAATACCGTGCTGTGCAAATACGGGCGTACCACGATTGGGGTCAATCCAAAACGAATAGCCATAATACGGTTCAAAGGTGCCCTTGGTAGCTAGGCTTACAAACGAAGAGTCGAGTATTTGTGCGCCGTTCCAATTGCCTTGGTGCACCATTAGCTTGCCAAAGCGGGCAAAATCTCGGGCATTGGAGTTAAAGCAGCAGTAAGCCAGCTCCGTGCCGCCCTCATGGTCGAGGTGCCAAAGGGCATCGTTTTTGGCCTGAAGGGGCACCCATAGCCACTCTGATGCCAGTGCGGCTAAAGGTTTGCCGGTAGCCTTCATTATGGCCATGGCCAATAGTTGTGTTGAGCCACTTTGGTAGTTAAAGGCTTGCCCAGGTTTGTCAACTATCGGCAGTTGTAGCACTAGATTTTCTAGATCATTGCCATAGTAGGCTTTGGCGGTAACGGTAAATGGGCTTGTATAGTGCTCGTCCCAATCGAGGCCCGACGACATGGTAGAGAGGTGCCACAGTTGCAGCTCGTTGGCATACTGGCCAGTTATGCTTGGCAAAATTTCTTTAACGGGTTGTTGCCAACTGGTAAAGATGCCTTTCTGGATAGCAATTTGAGCCAGCATGGTTACGATGGATTTAGCCATGGAGAACGAGTTGGAACGCGAGCTATCACTATACCCATCCCAGTAGTATTCCTGTATAATGCTATCGTTTTTCACGATTAAAAAAGCCACGCTTTCGGTTTCTTCCAAGGTTTGGGTCAAGCGCTCCGATAGTTTGTCTTGGTTGTATTGCTGGTGGATGGGCCAATCCCAATTGGTGCTAGCGGCGGGCACTTCGCGCGTATCGAAGTATTTGGCATCGCCGATGGAGGCAGAGTTGTAGCCTCTAAGATAGCTTGCGCCAAAGGCTTTGATAAGATAGCCATTGCCTGTAAACTGGGCTATAGCCAGCAAAAGGGCTATTAATATTGCGGTGCCCAACAATACTTTTACTAGCGTTTTCATATTCCGTATTTCTGAACCAAAATACGGATTTTGAGTGGATGTGTGGGTGGATTATAGGTTCACCTCCTAGTATTTTTATCGTCTCGCCTTGAGCGAGACTTAGTAACAGGTATGATGTGAGCAACGAGTTTCTTAGTCCCCCGTCATCAACTTATAGCCCATGCCGTGCACGTTTACTATCTCTGGGTTTGATTCGGGAAAGTTTAAGAAGCCTTTGAAATTTTAGTTTCAATAAACTTTAGCCTTTGTTCGTGGTCTTGAATAATAGAATCCCGCTCAGCAAGTTTTAAAATACTCAATCTTAGTTCACCGAGTGCAAGGTTGGTTTTAGATTGTTGCTGCTTAAATTCTTTCATATCGGCACCCTGCTCCCTTAATAACGAGCCATGTTGTTTTAGTTCTTCGTTCATGGTATGAACTTCAGCTAAGAGCTCAGCCATTATCTCAATAAGTCGTTGTTCATCCTTCATACCAATATCTATTACACCAAATATAAAGATAAAGTTGCAGAGAGTAAAACATTAAAAACCTCAGATTACCCCCCCGTCATCAACTTATAGCCCGTGCCGTGCACGTTTACTATCTCTACGCTAGGGTCTTCTTTAAGGTATTTGCGCAGCTTGGTGATGAACACATCCATACTACGGCCGGTAAAGTAGTTATCATTGCCCCAAATCAGTTTCAAGGCAATTTCGCGCTCCAATACCCGGTTTTTGTTGAGGGCCAATAGCTTCAACAGCTCAGCTTCTTTGGTGGTAAGGTTGGTGCTCTCGCCATTATGAGCCAGGCGCTGCGAAGGGTAATCAAACTCATAAGTACCCAACTGGAAAACTTTCTTTTCTTCAGGCTGGCCGCTGGTGCCTTTGCTTCGGCGCAATACGGCCTCAACGCGCAATTCCAACTCTTCCATACTGAAGGGCTTGGTAATATAGTCGTCGCCACCCAATTTAAAAGCTTCTATCTTATCTTCCTTCATGCTCTTGGCCGTAAGAAAAATAATAGGTGTATTGGTATCGGTTTTGCGAACCTGCTTGGTAAAGGTCAGGCCATCCATTTTCGGCATCATAATATCTACTATGCAGATATCGAAAGACGCTTCGTTGTATGTTTTCAAGCCTAACTCACCGTCTTCGCGAAGAGTTACATGGTAGCCCTTGTGCTGCAAAAACTCTTGCAACACAAATCCCAAATTTGGGTCGTCTTCAAGCAGTAATATTTTTGACGGTATTGTTTCCATGTAGTTTATTTGTTTATGGGTCCTTTGTAAGGTAAAAACACCCCAAAAGTACTGCCTTGATGAATTTCGCTTTGCAAGCGTATGCTGCCACCATGTGCTTCTACCATGGCTTTTACGTAACTAAGCCCTAACCCAAAGCCTTTTACATTGTGTATGTTGCCAGTAGGCACGCGGTAAAACTTCTCAAACACCCGTTTCTGCTGTTCCTTGTTCATACCTATACCCGTATCAGTTACGCTTATTACAATGCCGTTGGCCGAATCCTTTGTGCTAATGGTTACGTGTGGTGCGTCTTGTGAGTATTTAATAGCATTATCAACCAAGTTGGTGATAATATTGGTAAAGTGCACCTCATCGGCCAATACATTGGTACTAGTTGCCTCTAGTTTCAGGGCAAAAGAGCCGCCCCTGTCGTCCATTTGCAACGCCATTTTGTCAGCTATGGCTTTAATGCGCTCGTGTACATCTACTTCGCAAAGGTTCAGCTTGGCTTCGCCTTTATCCAATACCGCCATTTGCAGTACCTTCTCTACTTGGCCGCCTAGGCGTTTGTTTTCCTCGTTTATAACGCCTGCAAAGCGTTGCAAACGTGCTTGATCGGTAATTACATTGCTGCTCATCAACATTTCGCTTGCCAACGATATGGTAGCCACTGGGGTTTTTAGTTCGTGGGTCATGTTATTGATGAAATCCGTTTTCATATCGCTCAGCTTTTTTTGCCTGAAGATGATGTAAACGGTATACACAAAACACAAGGTAATAACCAAGATAATAAGCATGCTAGAGAATGCCATAACGCCCAAGCTACTTAAAATATAAGTGTCCTTGTTCGGGAAAAAGAGCATCAATTGGCTGGGATTGGCAAAAATATCGTTTGGGAAAAGGATAACCCGGTGCGATTTTGACGGCATGTTGGTTTGATAACCAACACTGTTGTAAATGGGCGCCCCATAGGTACTATACACCGCAAACTCATAATCGGTGTTGATGTCGCGACGGGTCAACTCTTCGTTTAGATACATCTGTAGGTCGGCCTTGCTTACACGGTCGTTTAGCGACGGTGGCTCAAGCAAATGGAGAAACAAATTTCTTACCATTTGCCGGCGCTGCTCCAGCTTATTACTTTGATTTAATAAGGTGTACTGTATTTGTTCAGGGCTGTTATGCGTAAGCGTGTACCACTGTGCCGAATCGTCGACCTGGATGCAGATAACGCTCTGGTAATAGGTACAGCCTGACGAGTCCATGGTCATGGTCGTATCCAAGTCTACCATGGTTTCGGGCACCAACGAGTTCGCCTCCATGCCAGCATACGATATGTTCTCTTTGCGCATATCGCCTTTTTGCCATTCGGCGGGCTTGCCACCTATGCAGTTGGGCTCGTATACCTCGTGCTGCACAATGTGCACATTGCCTGCGCCGTTGCTCTGTAGGGCGTAGTTGCTAAAGTCGTCGGCACCGGCTAAAAAATTGAAGGTTTCCGCTTGTTCTACTCGGTTGGCCACGTTTATCAAGGCATCTTTTACGTGACGATTGAATTGCTGCTCGCGCAGGGCTACGGCATTATTTATCCAATATACCTGTATGCTCACCAGCGAAACCACCAGCATGCCCATTAAAACCGTTACCGCCGTTATGCTAAACTTATTCACACTACAAAAGTATTGTATAACTCGTTGTAAAACTTATCCTTAACAAAGTTTAACCCTGTGGGTTGGTTTATAGGTTAATCGGTTGATTAGCGTATCCATAAAAGTAAGCCCTTAAGCAGGAACTAAGTTCCCAAACAACGAAACTTAGATTCGCGCCATTGGATTGCAATTGATGGCTTGTTTGATGCCGATGTGATATAAACGTAAAATTTGCCTAGAGTGGTCTCACCAATACTCAAATGTGAAATGTTACGGCAGGAATATGGGCAAACCCTAGCCCGAATGTTTGGTCGGACCAATAATGTGGCGAACCTACTTCTCTATCAGCGCATTGTAGTTTTGCTGGTTTTCATTTTCCTGCTCGTGTATGCGGCTTAACATCCACTCTAGGTCTTTAATTTCTACCACATAGGTTTTAGGGAATCTATCGTGCCAGCCATAACTCGACTCGCCCAAAAAAGTGAACTGCTCAAACGGGATAAGCCTGATGACGCTGCGACCCAATATTTGCAGCACCGATGCCCTTTTACCATACTCGTTTACCACCATGCACTTGGTAAATAGTTTGCCCGGTGTGGCCTGAAACGCAAGTTCGAAAATAAAATAATAGACCCCAATAAAGGCCAGCACAATAAGTTTATAAAAAGGGGATTTGAACAGGTCGTTTGCTGCACGCTCGTTAAGGAGCATGATTATCATCATACCGATTAAAAATATCAATATCCAATCGATAATGTAGTGCTTGGCTCGAACTTTAATCTCGGCCATACGCACTGGCTGATAGTTGCGTTTTCCTTTCTTACCCGATTGCTCGGTATAAATTTCAGTAAGCTTGTACATAGCCCT
>CAIOSU010000461.1 GCA_903861055.1 uncultured bacterium | reverse complement strand
CCAAACAATACCTCCACATTCAATGCTGGGATGCTTAGATTTATCGTACCGTCGCCCAAGCCCTTATTGCCATAATTCGGGTAGCTTCCATTACCAACATTGCCAATATTAAAGCTTGAAATGTTTTGACAATTAGCTTTTACATTTACGGTGCTGGTATTGTTTGCAGAGTTTGCGGCAAACTCGGTTGATATTTTTACCGGCTCGGTAGTTACCACATTCGGTATACTAAAACTAAAGTTTCGGCTAGTAATGCTAAAGTTGAAAAACTCACCGAACCACTCCCTACCTGCAGAGCCGAGGTTTTTCTCCTCCAATTCATATTGCTGCAGTTCGTCGAAAGTACTTGTAGTAACATTAGCAGTGCCCGCTGATGCAACATTGGTGTTGCGCTTGCCATTACCTTGCCCTACGGTAATAAAATAGTAGTTGGCATCGGCATAAGCATTCATCTCGTACTCAAACAAATTGCTTGCTTGGTTGTACTTCCACACACTTGGCCCTTCGGCATAAAACAAAATATAATCACCTTGGTCAAATTTTCCATCGCTCTCGCCCACTACCAAAATCGGGTTTTCAACCAAATCATCATGGCGGTTTGCGCTATTTAGTTCGGGCAGCATGCCACCACCATTCCCATACATGCTTATTTTCCTTGGGTCAATATTATCGGGGTTGATACCCAACGATTGCAAAAGTTTGTAATCGATTTTATGCACCCCTGTTTGCCCCACCGACATTTTATACCAACTACCCGATGACAATACCGAACTGGGAGCAGAGCCACCAACTAGCGCAGTTGATGAAAATAGGGCAACAAAAAGAAGAGAGATGGTAATAAACTTCACAGCGGTGCGTTATTTTAGTCAAAAATAAAGTAATCCCAATTTTTTTTTAGCTTTGACTCCTTGTTTTTACTTTACGTTGGTAATTTGAATGCTGGGTAATTAGTTATTGCAAAGAGAAGCTATTATGCTTTAAAGTTGCAAACTAGAACGCTGCAAGCGCAGAAATATTATCAAACTTGCTAAATTCTGTTCTAAAAGCAAACGAGTAAAGCCAAAAATGTTGATCTGCTTACCAATTTACTAATAAACCAATCAACTAATACGAAGGTTCGATGTATCGCATAATATTGTTTTTCCTGGCCACTTTGCTATTGATGCCTTTCCGTTCGGTAATGGCACAAGACCCTGAGTTTAGCCAGTTTTATGCTGCACCCATGAATCTGAACCCAGCACTCGCAGGTGTGGCTTGGGGTCCTCGTTTCAATACAACCTACCGCAACCAGTGGCCCGGCCTAGAAAAGGGTTTTGTAACCTACGCCGTGGGCTACGACCAGTATTTTGAGAAAGCCCGCAGCGGTTTTGGCGTATTTATTATGAATGACCGCACCGCAGCAGGACTGATAAATAATTACACGATTAAACTTAACTATGCCTTCCGATTTCAATTGGGTAAAAAAGTTGGGGTACAGGTAGGTTTATCAGGCGGATACATTCGCAAACAGGTAGATTGGGCAAGACTTACTTTTAATGATCAAATCAATCCCATTTTTGGTTTCAGCGATTCCAATGGTTCGGCAAACCTTTCGGGCGAGCAAGTACCCAACAGCTTAGCCGTAAACATAGCCGATTTTGGTACCGGCTTGGTGGCCTACTCTAAAAACCTGTTTGGTGGCATAGCGTTGCAACACATTACCAGCCCTAAAGAGAGTATAACCGAATACACCGATTATAAGCTGCCGATGAAAATAACCGTTCATGCAGGTGGGCAAATCAATCTGACCCCGAAGAAACGTAACAGCGAAAATTTCCTTTCGCCCAATGCTATGTTCATTACTCAAGGCACCGCTTCGCAATTAAATATTGGAACGTATGCAAATTTTGGAAAAGTTTTTGGCGGAGTTTTCTACCGAAACAATTTTTCTAACAGCGATGCCGTTATAGGGTTGATTGGTTTGAAAATTTATTTCGTAAAGCTTGGATATAGTTACGATTACACCATTTCAACGCTTCAAGGATACACTGGTGGTGCCCACGAAATATCATTAAGTATTAACCTTGGAGACAAGGATGGACCCTTTGACCATACACGAAAGCCTAATAGACTTGAATGTCCTGGTGTTTTGAATTTTTGATTTTAAAATAATCGAAGTATATTAGCGGTTACTCTTAAAACTTGACGCGCATAATGAAACAATTCACGTCTTTCGCCAAGGCCTCATTGGCTTTATTCGCAGTAGCAATACTTGCAAGCAGCTGTGCTGATAAAGGCAGCTCTTCTGTTACTGGCTGGAAATATAACGACTCCGATTGGGGTGGTTTTGAAGTAACCGACTATGATGGTCAGGTTGCTGGTCCTGGTCTTACGCTTGTTGAAGGTGGTACCTTTGTAATGGGCCAAACCGAGCAGGATGTAATGTTTATGTATAACGCAATTCCGCGCCGTATTACGGTTAGCTCGTTTTACATTGATAAAGCCGAGGTTTCAAACCTAAACTATTTGGAGTACCTATATTGGATTGACCGTGTATTTGGTGCTAACTACCCAGAAGTATACCGCAACGCATTGCCTGATACTTTGGTATGGCGCAGCGAGTTGGCTTACAATGAGCCATTGGTAGAGTACTACTTGCGTCACCCAGCTTACAACAACTACCCAGTGGTAGGTGTAACCTGGTTGCAAGCTGTTGAGTTTTGCAAATGGCGTACCGACCGTGTGAACGAGTTGATGTTGATTGACAAAGGTGTATTGGACGTGAACCCTAACCAAGTTGACAGCGATAACTTTAACACTGAAGCTTATTTGTTAGGCCAATACGAAGGTATGGTTAAGAAGAACCTTCCTGATTTGAACCCTAACGGTTCTGGCGAGCGCCCTGTGCGTTTCGAGGATGGTATACTATTGCCTGCTTACCGCTTGCCTACCGAGGCTGAGTGGGAATATGCGGCCATTGGCCTAATTGGCAACCAGCCTTATGGCAACGAAGAGCGTTACACCGACAAGCGTATTTACCCTTGGAACGGTACTAGCTTGCGCTACCCTAAAGCTGGTGCATACCAAGGCGAGTTCCTAGCGAACTTTAAACGTGGCTCTGGTGATTACATGGGTCTTGCTGGTAAATTGAACGATAACGCTTCGGTTACTGCCCCAGTTGAGTCTTTCTTCCCGAACGATTTTGGTCTATTTAATATGGCTGGCAACGTTAACGAGTGGGTAGCAGATGCTTACCGCCCAATGACCAGCTACGATGAAGAGGATTTGAACTCATATCGTGGTAACGTTTACATGCAGAAACAATTAGACCCTGATGGCATTCCGGTAGAAAAGGATAGCTTGGGCCGCATTGTATACGAGCCTGTAAAAGACGAAGATTTGGTAAACCGCAGGAACTACAAAAAATCTGACGTAATTAACTACCTTGATGGTGATGAAATTTCGGAAGTAACCTACGACTATGCCAAAACTACTTTGATTAGCGACAAAGCGCGTGTATTCAAAGGTGGTTCATGGGCCGATATGCCTTTCTGGCTATCACCAGGTGCACGTCGTTTCTTAGATCAAGACTTATCTGCAGCTACACTAGGTTTCCGTTGCGCAATGGACCGTGTGGGTAGCCCAGCTGGTAACGAAACCCCAGGTGGCAACCAGTTCAAGAAAAAATAATTCTCGCAAACGCGAGCCAAAATATCAAAGGCCCTTCCATTTTTGGAGGGGCCTTTTTGTTTATCTTTGGTGTTGGTTGATTAGTTATTAGTTAATCGGTTATTGGTTGATTTGTTATTAGATAATTAGTTATCCAATATATATTTCATAAATCAGTCAGCCAGTTAACCAATCAACAAGTTAACCAGTACACCAATAAACCAACCCCAAGTGCCAATCAACGAGCTATACCAACTATTCCAAAAAAGCACGGGCGTAAGCACCGATACGCGAAAAATTGAGCCCGGCAATCTATTTTTTGCCCTCAAAGGCCCAAGCTTTAACGGTAATGAGTATGCCCGACTTGCCCTTGAGCAAGGAGCATCGTATGCCATAGTAGATGAAGAGCCATTCTGCACCAACCCACAGCAGTATATACTAGTACCCAATGCCCTAGTGGCACTGCAAAATCTAGCCGCTTACCATCGCGACCAACTGAATATACCCATAATAGCCATAGCTGGCAGCAACGGTAAAACCACCACTAAAGAGCTGCTGCGTGCTGTATTGGAAACCACCTACAGCACTTTTGCTACCCCTGGTAATTTCAATAACGAGATAGGCTTGCCGTTGGCGCTATTGATGATAAAACCTAAAACCAAAGCAGCAGTATTGGAAATGGGCGCCCGCAAGCGTGGCGACATAGCCGAGCTGTGCACCATAGCCAAGCCTACCCACGGCATCATAACCAATACGGGCAAAGACCACTTGGAAACGTTTTTGACGCTGGAAAACACCCGCAAAACCAACGCCGAGCTTTATGAATACTTGGCTACCAATGATGGCGTTGCTTTTGTAAACTTGGCCTATAAAGATTTGTTGGAGGAGGCTGCTGAGGTGAAGCAATTGATAACTTATGGTGGGCAAGGCGCACAGTATCCAGGCCATGTAAGCAACTTGTTCCCGTTTTTGGAAGTTAGCTACCAAGATGGGGACGAAACCGTGGTGGTGCCTTCCCAATTGATTGGCAAGTATAATTTTGAGAACATTATGGCTGCGGTAGCCATTGGTAAGATGCTTGATGTGCCCAACCAACTGATACAGCGCGCCGTGGCAGCTTACGTGCCATCAAACAACCGGTCGCAACTGCTAACGGTGGGTAGCAACAATTTTATATTGGATGCCTACAATGCTAACCCCAGCAGTATGAGCGAGGCTTTGGATAACCTGCAGCAAGTTGAAGCCAAACATAAAGTAGCCATATTGGGCGATATGCTAGAGCTGGGTACTGCAAGCTATGAAGAGCATTTGCTAATAGCGCTAAAGCT
>CAIOSU010000460.1 GCA_903861055.1 uncultured bacterium | reverse complement strand
GGTTATACTAAGCCAAAGAGTAACTATTAAATGAAACATTTTTACCATTAACTGCGTATCACGAGTGGAAATTTTGGGAAACGATTTAATGACAAAAAAGCCAATATTATGAAATCAACACCAACAGGTTATAACCTTAATACTTACATGATTAAGGTAACTGTGAATGAATCAAACGAACCAATTTTGCAGGTGGTAACTAGAAGCAGCGAGGCTGTAATGAGCACTTTCGATTTAGTAGTTGGAGAAGCCGAGATTTACACAGAGGACACTGACTTTTATGTGGTTGGCAGTGCTCCTGTAGACGATGAGTACGTTAACTCAATTGACCCTAACGAAAACGATATTTACCTAAGCACGAGTGCCGAGATTGAACAAATCAACGGCGACAGCATATACTTGGATATTTACAATGCCTACCTGAAGTCAGAAGAAGGCATGGTAAGTTTTTATCAAAAGGAAAAAGACCAGATATACTTGCGTAAGGCCAGTTAACAAGATAATAAGAAACATGTTTCAAAGGCGAAAGAGCATTCTTTCGCCTTTGTTAGTTTACTGATGCACCTATATTTTTGTACCTTTAGTTGCTCATTAAGTTTTGACTATGATTACCCGCGATACCATAACCCGAATTATGGATGCCGTCCGTATTGAGGAGGTTGTGGGCGACTTTATTACACTAAAGCGCCGCGGGGCCAATATGTTGGGCAATTGCCCTTTTCATAACGAAAAAACACCCTCATTTACAGTATCGCCTGCCAAAGGCATATATAAGTGTTTCGGTTGCGGGGTTGCTGGCGACTCCGTGAAATTTATCATTGAGCACGAACACAAAACCTACCCTGAGGCCCTCAGGTATTTGGCGGAAAAGTATTCCATTGAAATTGAAGAATCAGAGGCGCCCAGCGATAAGCAAATTGAAGAGAAAAATGAGCGTGATAGCTTATACATAGTCTCCTCCTTTGCACAACGATTTTACAGCGAGCAACTACTTGAAACAGAAGAAGGACAAAACATAGGCCTTACCTATTTCAAGGAGCGGGGTTTTAGCAAAGAAACCATTGAGCGTTTCCAATTGGGCTACTCACCTGAGAAGGGTGATGCCTTGGTTAAAGCAAGCGAAGCTCAAGGCTATTTAGTTGAATATTTGCAAAAGGCAGGTCTGGCTAGCGATAAATATGATAGGCCTTACGATTTTTTTAGAGGTAGGGTTATGTTTACCATCCACAATTTTATGGGAAAAGTTGTTGGGTTTGGCGGGCGAACACTGCTTAGCGACAAAAAAGTACCCAAATATGTAAATACCCCCGAAACGGATATTTACAACAAAAGCCGAATTCTTTATGGCTTATTCCAGGCCAAAAATGCGGTTAGAAAAGAAGATGAATGCATATTGGTTGAGGGCTATACCGATGTAATTTCACTCTCGCAGGCCGGAGTGGAAAACGTAGTAGCTTCTTCAGGTACTTCACTTACCGTTGAGCAGATACGTTTAATTAAACGCCTTACGCCCAACATAACCGTAACCTATGATGGAGATGCAGCCGGTATAAAAGCAGCCATACGTGGTATTGACTTAATACTGGAAGAAGACATGAATGTACGGGTAGTACTTTTACCACCCGACGACGACCCCGATAGCTTTGTTAAACGTGAGGGTGCCGATGGCTTTATAAAATACCGCAATAGCCACATTCAGGATTTTATCCTTTTTAAAGCGAGCTTTCTGCAAGAGGAAAGCAAGCGAGACCCTGTAAAAAGGGCCGAGGCTATTAAAGATATTGTAGATTCAATTGCATTGATTCCAGATGCTATTAAGCGCTCAGTGTATGTAAAAGAATGCTCGCACTTGCTTGATATGCAAGAGCAGATTCTGGTAAGCGAAGTAAACAAAATAAGGCATCAAAAAAACAGCAAAAAAGCAGGCGCACCTGTTGAAGACAGCCCTAGGTATGTAAACGAGGAGGTGCCTGAACCGAAAGAGGCCATACTGCCGGCAAGCATAGGGGCACTGGCAAGGCAAGAAAGAGACGTAGTGCGCTTGCTGTTAGAATATGCGCACCTTGATTACTCTGACGAATGGAAAGTTGCCCATGCTATTTTAATGGAATTGGACGAAGACGAAACACCAATGGTTGACCCTATTTCGGAGAAGATAGTGAATGTCTATCGAACGTCAATTCAAGAGGAAAGCCGTATACCCGAAACGCAACATTTTGTGAGCCACGAAGACCCTGAGATAAGCAATTTTGCGATTGAAATATTGCAAAAACCTTATGAACTGAGCGAGAACTGGATAAAAATGCATGACATAGCTATTACCGATACGCGATTTATTTACATAAAAGATATTCACTCATCGTTATACAGACTAAAACTAGAGCGTCTGAAAATACTAATTGATGAAACCAGGAATAGCATGCAAAAAGCCCAAGATGAGGGCGATGAATTGGCGCTCGTTGAGCAAATGCAGCTCTTTCAGCAATATATTGGCATGAAGCAGCAAATTGCAGCCGCACTGGGTTCTGTTATCCTTCCGAGTTAGTTATACACCACAGTTTTATTGCCCTATCATCACCCACCGATACCAAATATTTGTTGTTCCAGTATAATCGGT
>CAIOSU010000459.1 GCA_903861055.1 uncultured bacterium | reverse complement strand
AGTTTCTTTAAGTCATATTTTGACGGGAGGGATTTTGCCATTGCCATAGAAGTTCATAATCCCGTTTTATATGAAGAGCCAATTAATCCTAAGCAAGAGTATACTAACTTCACAGCACCCCAGTCTTTTATGTATCTACTGTAGTTGTTGTATTAGACCATACTGGTTCCCCTCCTAGAATATAGGATTACAAATCCAAACTGCCTTATTTCTACACCACCGCCACAAACAACTTATTCTCCTTACTCTGCAACGCATACAGCGAGGCGAAGGCGACTTCGGCAATGAGGTATTTGGCGCGCGGCGAGGTGTATTGCTCTATTACCTCTATAATATCCAGCGGTTCCAGTTCGGTGTCGTGGGTGTAGCGTATGTATAGGCGCAGGGTAAAGTCGGTGTGCAGGGTGTGCTGCCCGTGGCCGTTGGTGGCCAGGTTTTGGTGCAGTTTTTTGTATTCGTAGCGGTATTGGTGGCTCAGTGCCGCCACATCTGATAGCACGGCCGCACCGGTAGGGTAGCTGCCCGCCCCCTTGCCCACCAGCAGTTGCTTGCCCGAGAAAGCCCCTTCTATCTCAACGGCATTGTATTCGTTGTCGATGTTGATGAGGTTGCTTTCGGTGCCCACAAAGCGGGGCAACACGTATGCCTGTAGGTGGTTGCCGTGGCGGGCGGCGTATGCCACCAGCTTAATGCGCTGGCCCTTGAGGGCGGCATGCTCAATATCGAATGCCGAGATGTTCTGTATGCCCAAGTTGAGCACCGCTTCGGGCTTGAATATTACCCCAAAGGCATGCACCACCAGCAGTACCAGTTTGTACTTCGGGTCGAAGCCCGCCACATCTAGCCACGGGTCTATTTCGGCAAAGCCGAGCTCTTGGGCTTGCGCCAGCGCGGTGTGGTAGTCTAGCCCGTCCTTATCCATGCGCGTGAGGATGTAGTTGCTGCTGCCGTTAATGATGCCACTAATGCTGTGCAGGGTTTCGGTGTCGTAGTACTCCTCCAGGTTGCGAATGATGGGTATGCTGCCCGCACAGGCGCCCTCGTATAGCAAGGCCACGCCGTGTTGCTGCTGCAACTGGAAAAGGGTGCCGAAATGCTCGGCCAACAGTTTTTTATTGGCCGATACCACATGCAGACCGCGCTGCATGGCGGTGCGCACTATAGATAGGGCATCTTCGGCATTGTCAACGAGCTCAACAATGGCTTGTATATCGCTGCGGCCCAGTATTTCTTGGCTATCGAAGGAGAAATGATGGGCGGCTATTTTGCGTGGTTTGTGGCGGTCTTTTACGCCAATTTTCTGTATGCCGGCTTTAAAGCCGTGGCTTTGCCCGAGGGCATCATAGAGGCCCTGCCCCACGCATCCGAACCCAAAAAGTGCTATATCCATTTTTTAATTTGAAAGTTTGAAAGTGTGCTAATTTGGAAATGGTTTTTATTGAAATCTGCATGACACTTCCCTCCTAGAAAGAGCCTGTCCTGAGTCTCGTTTGAAACGAGATCGAAGGAAGGGGTAGAGGAGGTGTAGTTCGTGGCGCTGAAAATGACTAATGTTCAATTTGGATTCGAGTGAAAACTTGCATTTACTCCTCAATCGTACTTCGTACCTCGTACCTCGTAAATCGGCACATCTTGATACTGCGTAACAAACTCATCCAACAGCCCGCTCAGCGCTTCAAACTCCAGCAAAAAGCCATCGTGCCCATAAATGGACGTGATGCTGCGGTGGGTGCCGTTGGGCACCTGCTTGGCAATAAACTCCTGCTCGTGTGGCGGAAAAAGCAAATCGCTGGTAATGCTCACCGCTAAAATGGGCGTGGTAATGGTCTGTAATACTTCGGCCACCTCGCCACCTCGGCCACGACTGATGTCGTGGCTATCCATGGCTTTGCTTAAGGTAAAGTAGCTGTAAGCGTTGAAACGCTTTGCCAGTTTTTCGCCTTGGTAGCGCTGGTAGCTGCTGGCCCGGTAGCCATCAATCTTATCCGATGTATCCAATTGCGCCAAATGGTACGTATCGTATGAGCGATAGGATAGCATGGCAATGGCGCGGGCCACTTTCAGGCCGTTCAAACCGGCTGCGGGGTTGCTTTGTGCCCAGGTAGGGTCTTGCTCAATGGCAAAACGCTGGCTCTCGTTAAAGGCAATGCCCCACGGCGAATGCCTGGCACTGGTGGCTATTACTGCTGCCTGGGCAAACACACCCGGCTCTTGCACCAGCCACTCTAGCAACTGGTGGCCGCCCAACGAACCTGCAATGCCCAAATGGATGCGCGCAATGCCCAAATGCTGGCGCAGCAGCACATGCGCCGCTACCATATCCTTTACCGTAACCAACGGAAATGTATGGTAGTATGGCTCAAAGGTTTCTGGGCTAATGCTCAGTGGTCCTGTGGTACCGTAGCACGAGCCCAGAATATTGGCACATACTATAAAGTACTTTTCCGGGTCGATGAATTTGCCCGGGCCCACCAAGCCGCTCCACCAATCGGCGGCATCGGCGTTGGCGGTAAGGGCATGGCAAATCCATACCACATTGTCCTTAGTGGGGCTCAGGGTGCCATAGGTATGATAAACCACTTCGGGCCGGTGCAGCGTTTCGCCACTCTCCAGCCTAAGGGTATGGGGTATTGTGAAGGTATGTTCAGCCATTATGTTAATTTGAAAATTTGAAGATGAGTTAATTTGAAAATGGCATTACGGTGAAGTAAAACCATTTTCATCTCGCCTTAGGCGAGACAAATTGCCTCATTTCCAAATTGAATTTATCCTACCAACTCGCCTTCCAATACTTTCGCGAAAGCATCTTCAAAGTCGCCGATAATGTCGTCGATGTGCTCAATGCCCACCGAAACCCGTATTTGGCCTTTTTGCACGCCAGCGCTCAGTTGTTCGGCTTCGCTCAGTTGCTCGTGGGTGGTACTAGCAGGGTTTATCACCAAAGTTTTAGCATCGCCAACGTTTGCCAAGTGGCTCGCCAATTGAAGGTTGTTGATGAAGGTTTTGGCCGCTTCCAATCCGCCTTTTACGGTAAAGTTGATAACCGCACCATAGCCGTTGCGCAAGTATTTTTTGGCCAGGTTATGGTAAGGGCTGCTTGGCAAGCCAGCATAGTTTACGCTCTCCACTTGCGGGTGGGCTTCGAGCCATTTGGCTAGGGTTAGGGCGTTATCGGCATGGCGCTTCACGCGCAGGCTCAATGTTTCCAAACCTTGGATAAACAAGAATGAGTTGAACGGGCTGATGGCCGCACCGAAATCGCGCAAACCTTCTACACGCGCTTTAATGGCGAAAGCGATATTACCAAACGGACCGTCGGTGCCAAACACATCCCAGAAAACTAGGCCGTGGTAGCCTTCGCTTGGCTCGCTAAAGCCCGGAAACTTGCCATTGCCATAATTGAAATTACCTGCATCTACAATGATACCGCCAATGCTAGTACCGTGACCACCTATCCATTTAGTGGCAGATTGTACTACTATGTTGGCGCCAAAATCGATTGGGCGAACCAAGTAGCCAGCCGCGCCAAAGGTATTGTCGACTATAAACGGTACGCCATGCTTTTTGGCTACGGCAGCTAGTTTCTCAAAATCAGGTATGTTGGCCTGAGGGTTTCCGATAGACTCCACATAGATTCCCTTGGTGCGCTCATCGATAAGCGAATCGAAGCTTTCAGGGTTATCGCCATCGGCAAAACGGAACTCGATGCCTAGGTTTTTAAACGCAACTTTAAACTGGTTGAAGCTACCACCATATAGGTAAGATGTGGTAACAATATTGTCGCCAGCACCAGCAATAGTGCTAATGGCCAAAAACTGTGCCGCTTGGCCAGAGCCAACAGCCACGGCAGCTACGCCACCTTCCAGCGCAGCTACGCGCTTCTCGAATACATCGGTCGTGGGGTTCATGATGCGGGTATAGATGTTGCCAAACTCTTTTAAGCCAAATAGGTTGGCAGCATGGTCGGTGTTGTCAAACACATACGAGCTGGTTTGATAGATAGGCACAGCGCGGCTCTTGGTGGTAGGGTCTACTTCTTGGCCAGCATGCAGTTGCAATGTCTCGAAACGGTAATTTTTGTTAGCACTCATGATTGATGGGTTTTTATTGGTTTTTAAAAGTTGATTTATGAAGATTGAAATGGGTTGAAAAAGAAAAACCCAGCTCGGTTTGCACCGGCTGGGTTTAGTTTATGCTTTACGCTACACGTTTACATACACCAATACCTATCCGGTTGTCGGGGTGGACAACAACAGCACATCGTTAATTGAATTGAAAATTTAAAATTCAACATTGAAAATTGGTTATGGGTGAGTTATTAATTCAAAATTTAAAATTGAAAATTCAAAATTGCTTCTGTTTTTTCCTTTTATCCATTGTACTTAATTTAGTATTTCGCCAAGCTAGTATCTACCTCATCGGCGTAGGCCAAAATGCCACCTTTAAGGTTGTATAGGTTATCAAAACCAAACTGGCTTTCTAGCAACCGAACGGCATTGGCGCTGCGGGCACCGCTGCGGCAATGAATGATTACTTGTTTACCTTTGGCTATGCGCTCCGCGTTGGCTGGCACTGTTGCCAATGGTATCAGTTCGGCACCCAATTTTGCTAGGTTCGCAATGTCATATTCGTACTCTTCGCGCACGTCAATCAATTGAAAATCAGCACCTTGGTCTTTAAGGGCTTTCAATTCGGTTACGGATATTTCTTTCACGGTATTGTCTTTTTTAGCGGTTTCTACAGCTGGTTTTTCAATACCACAAAATTGCTCATAATCAATGAGTTTTTCAATTTTCGGCGCATTTGGGTCTTTTTTGAATTTTAGGGTACGGCTCTCAAAGCTCAGTGCATCAAACAAATAGAGCTTACCAATCAATGGCTCGCCGATACCTGTAATTACTTTAATTACTTCGCTGGCTTGCAAGCTACCTATGATGCCCGGCAGCACGCCCAACACACCACCTTCGGCACAACTAGGCACTAGACCCGGTGGCGGAGGGGTAGGGTATAGGTCGCGGTAGTTGGGGCCAAACGTGCCATCGGCATATTTGTAGTTGAACACCGTTACCTGCCCATCGAAACGGAAGATAGAGGCGTATACGTTGGTTTTGCCTAACAACACAGCCGCATCATTTACCAAGTATCGGGTAGGGAAGTTATCCGTGCCGTCGGCTACTAGGTCGTAGTCTTTCAAAATATCCAATGCATTGCTGCTGTGCAATTGTACGTTGTAAGTTATTATGTTAATGTAAGGGTTCAAGGCACGCAACCTATCGGCAGCGGCATCCACTTTCGGGCGGCCCACTTCGCCAACACCAAATAACACTT
>CAIOSU010000458.1 GCA_903861055.1 uncultured bacterium | reverse complement strand
CCACCTTGATAACTTTATGGTTATTGGCAGAATATGCCGTGCCATTGGATACCCCTGCACCAATCATGTCGCTTTTCCCTAGCTCATCCCAAAACCCTGAAGCAAGGTTAAATGTATATTTCATAGAAGTGCCTGCTGCCTCGAGGTAACCCCGTTCAGGAGCATCGTCAACAACGCCCGTAATGGTAAAACTTTGGTTATTGTTTACCGTTACTGGACTAAGGATATACACCGGTAAAGGATCGCTTACATCAACTACTTTAGGGAATGCATAGAAAGAGGCTTTGCTCCAAACGAAATAAATTACTGTAAATGCCTCTTTTCCAGTTTCAGGTTCTCGCATTACCAAGTACATTTCACTATAATCAGGATAACAGCCTTTATCTTGAGCCATAAAGAGATCCAAGTTGGTTTTATCAGTGCCCGTAATCCTAACATCGGAAAATACCCTTTTGTCATAGATAGCTACCCGAATTACCTCAAAAGGGGCATATTTGATAAATTGGGGAAGTTCCAACCTAATATGAAGGGCCACATTCTCAGGCAGGTTAACAGATGTACTACCAGGAAAATAATCTACTGGATTCAAGAACCTTGTAAAGGTCAAGCTAACATTGACTTTTTTCTGACAATGGGCTTCACGAACCAAGAAGTTAATAGTATCAGAACTCAAATGCTCATCCCAAAAATGATTAACATTCTGTGGAAGATATGTTATAGTCATTTTGTCTTGACTTACAATAATTCCATCTCGATATTGATTTTTAGAGCTATCCAAACTTTCTACCACATAATTCCCTGTTTCAAATAAAGCATTAACATCAAATTCAATTGGTTGAATTGGGCCAAATAGGTATTCAGCCGATATATTGGTGATAACAGATTCCATTTGTCTTGTTTTTAGGGTAATAATTGGGATTAGGGATTAACACGTGGCTTAACAGTTCCACCAAAGCCGATGATGAAGATCACATCGCGAATTACTTCATCAGCGAAAAGCTTCTTAACCAAGTTATCGTTTGGCAACTTATAGGTCCATTTACCTTGCGGTTGCTTGCCTATCAGGGCAAGATAGCCACCGCCGTTGCCCGATTCAGTGCTGATTAGGCCCGATTTGCCCGGAGTGGCATCTACTTCACCAGTGTTAACTGACCCGCCAGTTAGTTGTAAATATGTCTTAAGAGCACTAGACTGTGATTCAAAGAAAGCACGCTGGTCGTCATCAACCACATAATAAATCTTAATACTCTTGATATACAGATCCTTGACACCCGCTGGGAAGTCGAATGAAGAGATGTCGTAGTTTACTTGCATTGGTGTATCCGATTCATCAGGGTTGTTTAGCTCATAAAACTGGTCAGGTAATTCCTCTCGGAAACTAATTGCACGCTCCGCAGCATACTCTGGGTCGAGTTTGCGCAATACCTGCTGTTGGTAATCGAAACTATGCAATGCGGTGTACTCAATGGTAATCAACACATCGGCAATGGTATCGAAGTTAAACAGGTTGGTATCTGTTGGCAATTGCAACTGCCAACGAGTGTGCACGCCAGAACCCTCAAACGGATTGGTGAAACGGTCATCGGTTTGCAGTTCGAATAATCCTGTAGCTCCTTGTGTACCTGTGAAGGCAATAATTTCCGGATCGCGCCGCACAATGGTGTCTTGATAAGTATCGCCTTTGGTAACCACATGCGATATGCCCGAAGACGTAAGCGTGGCCTTGATGCCATCCACTGGTGGCACCAATGCGATAACCGACACGTTCACTTTTTTGATAAGGCGCAGGTAGTGCCCAGGGAAATCACGGTCGAAATTCTCCATCATGGTTTCAAACGTAATCTCGCCTGTTTCGCGGAAACGCTGGAACTCAATGGTTGCAATGCGCGATAATGAGAACGTTTTGGCCAATTGCAGTTTGCGTTTGTCACTTTCAAAAGCAAACTGATCTACCTTATAGATGTCCTGCAACAAACGGGCAGAACCAGTAAGGCCGCGACGGTCGACAGTGCTACTGCCATCGCCAAGGGCACTTAACCCAGCAGAGTCCGCTGGCGACTGCCAGTAATCATCTTGGATAAAAGGCGCAGGCAATTCTTGGCGCTCAAAAGCCAATTGGTTTTGGGCCATTTTGGCCGTGGCCGTCGCTTGGCGCAGGAAGTAGGCATAAACCCCTTCGATAACCCCTGACATCCAGCTATACAACTCTACGTTGGTAAACTTATTGTTCAAGAAGTTTACGGTATCCTCTGCATGGCTAAGTTGTAGGCCGCTTATTTGGCGTTCTTGCCCCGTTACTCGCAAGCGGTCTTTAGCTACCCGAATACTTTGCTGGCCAATTTTTATATCTTGCTCACCCAGCGCTTGCTGGAGTTTCCATTCATCCTCCCGACGTTCTTGAGCTGCATAAATGCTACTTGCATTTATGTTTGCTTGCAAAGCAAATTTTGTAAAACTAGCTCCAAAGTAAATAGAATTTAGCATAGCCTTAACTGCTGCTGCTGTTGCTGCGGATTGAGCATTGGTTGCAACTCCAATTATGATACTTCCTAAATCCGAAGCCGCTTCCTTTTGGAAACTCAATGCTAATAATGTTGCTTCTAAGGCTGCTATACCATAGTAACTGGCGATCATTCGCTCTTCATGTCCATTTAAACCTTTACTTATTAACTCTTGCAATTTATCCACTTGCAACTCAGAGCGCTCCTTTTGCAATACAGCCAAATCCACTTCTCCCTCGCTTACTTTAATGCGTAGGTCTTGCAGTTTCACATTGGCGCGGGCAAGGGCCATATCTTGCTTGGCTTTCATCATGCTGTAGCTTTCGCTATCTTTTTTCTCCAAGAGAGAGAGCAGATTTGCCTCCAGTTGCTGGGCGAGGCTTACGAGTTCTTTGGCACGCTGTATAATGTATTGGTATCGGTATTGGGTAGGCGCTATGCGCACACTGCCCGGTAATACTATCTGCCCATTGGCACCAATATAAGGTATGCCGCTGGTTGCATCGGTCGGTGCCGCATATACATCTACTTGGCGTTTCATGCCGGCAATGTTCATGCAGTTGCGCAGCTTAAAGAGGTTCAGTGCCGCCCATAGTTGTAAACTGTTGTACACAGGGTTGGCTGGCACACAGAAATCTTGGTTCAAAATCGGGATGTACGGGATAGCATACTCACTCATTTGAACCTGCGAAGTGTTTGGCCAAGTCTCATAGAACATTAGTGCTTGGTCGCTGCTGGCTGGGGCCAACGGGCTACCCTCCTTATAAATTGCTTCTGGGTTATCCAGTTTCTCTTCTTTAAGGCTCTTATTAAGCCAACCCAAATCTTCAGGGCTTTCCTCCAGTTCGGTTTCCGATTTACCAGTTATTTGAGACAAGGAACGAATCAAACTCTGTTGTGCACGTAGTGTCGCTCTTTCCACTATTGCATCCGATTCGGCGGTAGAGCTGGAAGACCATGTGTATGTTTCCTTGGTATCTCCTTTATGATCATTGATATCAGCTAAAGAAGGTACCTCAGGTTGGCCATCTCCCGTGGCTTTAAGGTTATTTATAGCTGTAGTTACATTACCATAGAAATCAAAGGTCACTTCTCCTACATCAAAGGTCATGTCATCCTTAAGAGTTGCCAAGGCCGTTTCAGCCAGTGCTGTGGTGCCCAATCGGTCAACCAGACCCTTTATTGCAGGGCGCAATTGCTCTACATCTGTTTTGTTACCTGCTGGTAATAGGCATATAATTTCCTCAACAGTTTCATCTGTCAACACTGAGCACGCAGCCGGAAGCGAGTTAAAAATGCTGCTATTGAGCAAAACTATAGCTTGCTCATACAACTCAGCAGCCTTTGAGTTTGACTCAACCGTATCAATAGTAAAGTTGGCATCGGCATATTGCAATAGGCACTCCACAATGGTGCGCACCGTAAACTTTAAATAGGCATTTTTACGAGTGCGTCCCAGCTTGTGAGGGTCTAGCGGATCGAGTAACCAACTGTCGAAATTTCGATTGAGCTCGGTTACACTTGGGGAGTCATCCAATTGAAGACCTTGGTATATACTTCTTTTTGTTTCATCTTCTTTGCGAAAATCGTATAGAGAGGTTAACCAACCCAATGCTTCTTTGTAATAGCCGTTTTTGATAAGGTTACGGGCAGCAAATAGCGGATAGGAGTAATAGGATTCAATTAGATAATCCTTAAAATAATTACCCATGTTCAGATTACCCATTTGGGCATAGTTGCCAGCAATTATAAAGCGTTTGGCACTATTGCTTGCAACTGTTTCATCATGTGTAATACTTATATCATGGAAACTTGGACTTAACTCCTTGCGCATTGTTTGAGCAGAAATGGCTAAAGCTCTAGTCGAAGGATTAATAGACAGGTTAACCGCATAATCATATACAAAAACTCCCCCTCTTGAGTTTATGACATGGTGCTTGGTTTGGGAGTATCCGGTAGTGTGAGCGATTTTACCAAATGAAGGCAGATTAGGTAACTGGTAATTTGCGTTACTTACCTCACCACCATTTATATTACCCCGTTCAACGACCTTAAGGTTTAAATTTGAGGCATTTGCTGAACATAATGCACTGAGAATATGATAAAATCCATACCAATCAACATCCTGATTAGGATTAAATGGCCCTGCTAATTTAGTAGCAATTTCAAATTCCGCAAGCTTCCAATCATTAGCAATAGCCTCATCCTTATTCTCACTGGTTTGCTTATAGAAATGCTCTAAATATTCTTTAGTTTCCTCGGCAGTAAAGCCTGATGAAGGTACCGAGAGAAGCAAACTCTTGAAACTGCCATAGTTTGTGCCTGATGGAGCACTAATGCTCGCTAAAGTTATTCCATAAACTGCTCCAAGATAATAATCAAACTCGTTGCAATTATCCACAATATTAACACCTGAAGTACCAAGGGAAGGTTTTAAGTCAAATTGCGCAAATACACCATTTCCATTTGAAAAAATCACACTAGTGCTCCCATCATGCACGGAACCTGCATATGAGTTTACCTTTTGCGTTCCTGTAATGTTATGAAAAACACAGTCATCAATCCCCCTATACCAGCGTCTATCAAAATGACGGTAAACAAACTTAGGATTCAGAAGTTCACTTGTGTCTTTAAGAATTAGTAGGCGGTAAATCCCCGTAACAACAAAATCAAGCAATTCCAATTTTCTGCCCTTTGAAATGGTTGTATAAGCTTCGCCATCTCCAAGCTCTAAATCGTTTACCAATCGATTAATCTGATTATAGTATATGGCGCCATTCTTAGATTTATAGACAAATGGAATACAAGGATTACCCCACTCCTCTCGATAATCCTCCGCTTTCAAAATCTTTAT
>CAIOSU010000457.1 GCA_903861055.1 uncultured bacterium | reverse complement strand
CCATTGCATCTACTCGCTTTGGAAGCAGAGTATTGGTTTGCAAAAGAATGTCGGCTATTGCGTCATCTAAACCAATTCGCTCCTCTCCAAGGTCCAATAGGGGCAGTGACGGAAGATCTATCAGCGGCTTTTCCGACTGTTTCACGGCAACTAGTAATTTATTAAGTTCTTCTTCTGAGAGAACGGATTTCTCTATCAACCCTCGAAAGTCTGCCTCAGCGTTATCCTTTCGATAGGTTCTGGTTGCACCACCTGTAATTGCGGCATAAATACTACGCGCAATGTCGGTAAAACTCTGATTCTTCACTTTCACTTTCTGAATCTGTAGTTCTTTTTCCGCATCAACCCCCGAAATTTTTCGGTTCAATTCCTTTTCGTCAGCTTCAATTGTGCCAAGCAATTCTTTGCTAGCTGAACCCAATACTAGCGTGATCGACTTTGTCTTGCCTTGCCTGATTTGCAAATTGCCATCAATATAATCCTGATTAAAGACCCTCACTTTTCTGTCAAACGGAATGCCATTAACAAAGCGATTAGACGCCTCAATCTCATACTCCAAAGTAGAGTAGTCGGCATGGCTCCCAGATTCAAGCGAATCAAAAAGGCGTGAGAGGGTTGTCTTACCGCATCCATTCCAGCTATAGATGAGATTGAACCGATTGAAATCTTTAAGGTTCGCGACTGGAGTATAATTCCTAAACAAACCTAAATTTTTTACTCGCTTTATTTTCGTTATCATAGTTATAAGTAGATTGTCATACAAGTTACAAAAACTTAGAGTTTTTTGATTTTATCTAATGAACTCAATTTTTCCCACTACTCCGCGCAGGCTTTGCCTGCGCGGAACTGATTTTGGAGACTACACCCCTCACTAACCCAAAAGCTCATCTTCCGTGCCGCGGGAACTTGGTTCGCGTGTTATACATACAGCCTATTGGAACCAAGTTCCAAATCACAAAAGTAACTTTCGCGCCAGAGAAGGGTAAGCCCTACTTTCATTATATTTATTACCAAAAAAGAAGCATGGGTTTGTTTGATAGAATATTTGGGAAAAAGACACCGACGGAAAACTACAATCAGGCGGTATACACGCTAAAGCAGATATTTCAGGGAGCACCAATCTTGTTAGTAGTGCATGATGAAGACGGAGAGTGGCAATTTTTAACTGGCGAAATGGTAACAGAAGCTGATATGATGTTGGTCTCACTTGCCGATGTATTGAAAAGGGATGCTTCGTTAAAACAGGTATTGGACATTCCGCTTGGAAGCAGCGCAACAAGAGTAAAAGAGGGAAGTTCTTGGGTAGTTGAAAGGCATAATACTTGTTAGAGAAGGGTAAAGACTAAGTTTAACAAGCTTGCCATTGCAAATAGGTATATGTTATTGGTGGTCAATTGATTAAACTCTAGAACCCTCACAACCATCTGTAAATCAACCACCTACACCTTCATCGCTCCGCCCCACGCAAACCCTCTCGCCCAAGGCGAGACAAGCCTCACCCAAGGCGGGGCAAGCTACGGATGCTGCAAAAAGTTAAGTAATCACCCTGCAAGCCTCATCAATACTCACTTCCTGGACGACAAAACCCCAGCAGAGATGCAGTGCTGGTAGCTCCCCTCCTTCGCTTAGCCTTGTGCGCGATTGGCCAAGGAGGGGTTGGGGGTGGTCAGCGCACAACACGCATAAAACCTCACTTTGTGGACGACAAAACTCAATTGGTCCATAGTCGATGGTCGATGGTCCATGACCCAAGGCGAGACAAGCTACGGATGCTGCAAAAAGTTGCAAAACCACTCTGCAAACCCCATCAATACTCACTTCTTGGACGACAAAACTCAATTGGTCCATAGTCGATGGTCGATGGTCCATGGTCCATGGCCCAAGGCGAGACAAGCTACGGATGCTGCAAAAAGATAATTATTGACCACTAAACCCCAGCGCCATCTATTTGGGTGGGGACGTTGGGCAGGCCGTAATCGGTGGGGGGCAGCGGTGCTCCGCTGTCGGTATCGCGGAAGTCCTTTTTCTTGAAATTGGCCACGGTATAGGCCAGCATTTCCTCCTTTGGGTACGAGCTAATCATGCTAAGCCGGTCGTCGGCAGAGAGGGAGGTATCCAACCAAGCGGGTATCTCTTCGGGCAGCAGTATGGCGGGCATACGGTAGTCTTCGGAGCCTTTGGGCTGGTTGTGTATAAAGCCCAGTAGGCTGTTTGCGGCCGTGGTGCAAAGGGTGGTGCCGGTGTAGGTTCGGTTGGGGTCGGCAAGGTCATGCCAGGTGGCGGTAAGCCCCGCTATCGGGAAGGTTTCGCCGTCTTTTAGACCAATATAGTAGGGTACTTTGGTTTTGCCGTCGGGCAGGGTGTGCCACTCAAAAAAGCCACTCACCAGTATTACGCAGGGCTTATTGGCCGCCTGCTTAAACATACTGTTTTCGTGGGCCGCCAGTTTGTGGCGCAAGGTATCGGCACGGCAGTTTAGGCTGCGGTTTTTCCAGATGCCGGCATCTTTGGCATTTTTGGCGAAGGGTGGCACAAACCCCCAGTATAGGGCTTTAACTACGTGCGGCTCGTCGGGGGTAATTGCGGGCAACTTGGTATTGCCAAACCCAGAAACACGCAGGGGCAGCTCCAATACTTCCTCGGTGGGCTTTACGGCTCCGTAGCGCTTCTCTAGCTTCTTGAGCTTACCTTTAAGCAATTGCACATCGTAGCACATAGCATTTTCGGTAAGGGGTACTCAATCGATAAAATCGACATCCACATCAAAGGGGTACTTCATCAGTTGGCGCAGGCCCTCGCTGGCGGGCACGCCCTTAAATAGGGTGTAGTATATGGTACTGATGATGGGCACGCGCACGCGGTAGTGGTCGGCCAGCAGCTTTATGATTTCTACGGTATTGATACCTTCGGCCACTTCGTCGCTGGTGTCCAAAATCTGTTGCAGGGTTTCGCCTTTAGCCATGCGGTAGCCCACACTAAAGTTTCGGCTGCTGGTGCTGCTGGAGGTGGCAATAATGTCGCCTATACCAGCTAACCCCAAGAAGGTCTTTACATCGCCGCCCAACACGCGGCCAATGCGTATCACTTCGCCCAGGCTTTTGGTGATGAGCAGGGCGCGGGCGTTTTCGCCCAATTCGAGTGCGGATATAGAGCCAGAGGCCAAGGCAATGATGTTTTTCAACGAGCCAGCAAGCTCAACGCCCGTTAAATCTTTGCTGCCGTATACTTGAAAACGGTGGCTTTTGAGGGCATTGCGGCCTAGGCGTATTACCTCATCAAAGTGGCTGGCAATAACGGCACCCGCGGGCTTGTGCTGCGATAGTTCGCTGGCTAGGTTAGGGCCCGATATGCAGCCCACGCGTATTACGTTGGTTTCGCGGCGTATTAGCTCGCTCATGGTATATATACTGTCGCGGCCAAGCTCTTTGATATCCTCTTCTTTCTCTTCTTCGCTTACATTGATATGGAAGCCCTTGGTGCCGTGTATGAGTATATGATCGGGGCGCAGGTAGGGCACCATTTGCAACAGCACCTCTCTAAAGTACGCCGAAGGGATGGTAGGGAACATGAGGGTACAGGTTTCGCATACTTCCTTTATATCGCCGGTAGCGCGCACCCGCTCGTGCATAGGTTGGTTAGCGTTTTCGCGTTTGATATTGATGTTATCAATCGCTTCCACGCGGCGTGCGTATACCAGCACATCGTAGTTTTCGGCAATAAGGTTGGCCAAGGCCGTTCCGAAACTGCCTGCACCTATTACGCCTACAGTTTTCAAATCAGACATATTGCGCCAGTTGATAGCCTTCTAGGCGGTTATGATAAAAGAGTAATAGTTTCAGGTCTTCGCTGGTTATGTCGCCATCTTTGTTGCGCATCAGGGTGCTGGCGTTGTGGTATAGGCCCACGTTATCCAATCCATGCTGAATGAGGTCATCCAATCCGTTTTCGTGAAAGTGCCTTGGGGTGATAATTTTCCCTTCTTTCTCCAATTCGTAAATGCGGTCGCGAACACGCTCTACGGCTGCGGAAAAATCGGCATAAGGTATTACCCGGTCCTCTTTTGGTAAACGAAGAATGTCATACAAATCGTGCCTACGGAAGCGTTTTTTGAGCATGGCAAATGCCACGTAAGATACCATGTGGCTGCTAAACACTACGTTGTAATCGTGAAATTTTTTCACAATCACATCGCCCAGCAACTTCACATATTCACCGTTACGCTGCTGGTCCTCTTTAAGTTCGCCGCCCGACAGGAAGTAGTTTTTAATATCTATTTCTTCACCGCGTTTATCTATGCTCTTGCCATCTGGGGTAACTTGGTTACCAAATAGGTCCATGCACGGGGCATACGATAGATATATTTTGGAGCTCTTGGTAAAGAACTTCCAGATAAAGCTCAGCATCTTAAACGAGGTGCTGAATCTATCGTTTTCTACCAAGTACTGCTCTTTTCCAGTTGCCTTCAAGTGCTCGTCGATAAGGCCCGGCGCCTCAAGTACAAAGTGGTAGCTAATGGTTACCGGCACCACAATTATCTTTTTGGCGCTCTCGGGGTTGCCTTCTTTTTCAGCCTTTACGTAATTAAGGTACTGCGCATCTACAGCGGTTCCTAGCAGGCCCAGCTTCAAGCGTTTTTCAATTTCGCCACTGCGTGAGCGGGTGCCACCCGGAAAAAACAGGCTGTGAACCCCGTCGTGCAATGCTTGGGTGCTATATTCTTTAAGCGTTTCGAGGTAAATGGGGTGCTTTTTGCGCCTATCTACCTTGTAAGCACCAAGGCGCTCAATAAAATAGGCCAGTATGCGTATGCCAAATAGGTTAAGCCCCGCACCGTATATAAAGGCAGGTAAGCCCATCTCGTGTATGGCCCAACCAATTACCATACTATCGAGGTTGGTAATGTGGGTGGGTACTATTATAACGGTATGGCTTTTGGCCAGCTCCCTTATGGTTTCTAAATCGCCTTCGTAAATAAAGCGGTTGTGGGTGCTAAACTGTTGGCTGAGTTTTTCTTTGAACTTGATACCTAAGTTGGAGCGCAACAACCTTGAAAAACCGAACGGCAATGCGCGGCTGGCAAATTCATATATCGATGGGTCGAAGTTGCCGATAATCTCATTGGTATAATGAGATATCATAGAGTTGAGCATTTCCTTGGCTTCTTCCTCCTGCCTTTTAGGGTCGCCGGTTATGCCGCTAATGCGCACCAGGCGTTTTTTTAGCTCGTCCCAATATTCTTTCTCGTCTTCCGGGTCGGCTTTCCATGCTTTTTCGGTAAGGCGAATGCGCTCTTGGTAAACGGTTCGGGCCAGCTCGTCTAACAGTGCCTCGGTAGTAGGAAAACTCTTGAGCAGTTGTGCGTTGGTGCTATTTATTATATCCTGAATAAACTCATACCGTTTGGTACTTAGTTTATAAATGGGCCATTGCTCAATATCCGGAATGATAGGCGGTAAGCTGCCTTTGTGTTCCTTTGGGTCATTTGTTACTGGTTGCTGCATAGGGCACGCCTCAAAACATACGGGGTGAAATTATGGCTTTTTTCGGAAATGGTCGATGGTCGATAGTCCATAGTCGATGGAAAAGCCCTTGTATTGTGAGGAATGGGAATAAAAAAGGAAGAGACGCTATCATAATAACGCCTCTTCCTTTTATTTTTTTATCTGTCAACTGTCGACCATCGAATCGACCAAAAATTACTTCTTCTTCTTAAGGTCGCGTATCGGTTGGCCCAATATGCTTTCGGCTTCTTCATCGGTAATGCGAACACCGTCTTTGTAAGGTACTAACCATGAGTCTTTAATACCCATTTTCTTCATATCGCTTTCGAAGCCTTTAGCTGCTTCTAGTGTGGTAAAATAGCCAATCACGTATTTGTTGGTGCCATTTACGTCTTCGAAGCTTATCTTCTTGGTTTCGGTAAAGTATTGGTTAATGTTGAATTTCTGGTAAGCACCAACTTGAACTTTAAAGGCAATACCTTCTGGTTTTACGTTTACTGGGTCAACCACTACTGGCGCTGGTGCTGGTTTTAGTTTCTCGGCAGTAAGCTCGTCTTGCAATTGGTTTACTTCGTCCTCTTTTTGGGCAACTGCGGTTTTTAAGCGCTCGTTTTCGGTTTGTAGGTTCTTAATTTGGCTGTTAAGTTGGCTAACCATAGCATTAAGCTCGTCTTTGCTTGGTTTTTTTACTTTTTCTTTTTTCATTTTTTCCTTTTTGCCTTTTTTACCGTCGTTTTCAACTTGGCTATCCGTATCGGCTTGCGCATGAACATTTAACACCGGAGCCAATGTCAATATCATCATCAACAGTGATACGATTACGTGCTTTTTCATTAGGTTGGTTTTGGGTTTTGTACTATTAATCCCTAAAACTAAGCATTATCGCTAATAATAAACACCTTTGCATGAGGTAAGTAATGGTAGTTGTTGGTGTTGATTGGGTAAATTGTTGTACACTTTTCTTTTTGCTATGGGTTTAAAGTTGCCGATTTTTCCGTTGGGTTTAGTTGTTTTTCCGGGCGAAAAGCTCAACCTGCATATATTTGAGCCTCGCTACAAAGAGTTGTTGACCGATGTGTTACAGGAGCATATCACCTTCGGGATACCCTCATATATTGAAAATGAGTTAAAGCCATACGGCACCGAAGTAGAGCTTTTGGGTGTAGAAAGGGTTTATGCCAAGGGTGAAATGGATGTGCGCACAATAGGTAAGCGTATTTTTCGTATTGCAGATATTGTTAATCCAATGCCCGGTAAACTATACTCTGGGGCTTATGCCGATTATGTTGACCAAGTTGATAATCCTGATGCTAAATTGGGTGCCGAAATTGTGGACATGATGCGCCAATTGCACTTGACCTTAAAGGTGGAAAAGGAAGAGCTCAAAGGCATGGACGAAACGTTTTCAACCTTTCAGTTAGGTCACTTTGTGGGCTTTAATGTTCAACAAGAATATGATTTTCTTACATTGCCTAGCGAGCGCGACAGGCAGTTTATGATTTTGCAGCACCTTCGTAAAATTTTGCCATACGCCACCGAAACCGAACGCCTAAAAGAGCGCATACAAGCCAACGGGCACTTTAAAGATATTTTACCGCCCAATATTTAAGGTTCCACAACCTAAGGTTGATTCTATTTTCATTTAAAGCATCAAAGCGCAACTTTTGTAAACAGTTAACCCCAAATAATCCATATTTGTAAGGTGAGAATTTTAGTCACTATTGTGGGTTATTTGCTGCTGTCCGTTACCTCAAGGGCACAGTACCCGTCTTATCACAGTATCACTACCGAAGAAGGCCTGCCCAGTAATGAAGTTTATAGCATTGTGCAAGATAAAGCCGGATTTATCTGGATTGGTTGCGATGTAGGTTTGGTTCGTTATAATGGGGTCTCGTTTAAGCAATATAAAAATCAGGCACAAAAAAGCAGGGTAATGGCAGGCCTGGTGGTTTCGCCAGGTGGGCGTATATATGGCACCAATTTCAGTAACCAAATATTTTACTACGAAAATGAT
>CAIOSU010000456.1 GCA_903861055.1 uncultured bacterium | reverse complement strand
TTGTGTAGCTGCCCAGCTTTACGCTATGGGCCAGCACGATTTGTTGCTCGTGGATGATTTTGAACGTGAGGATAAACTGCCTAACCTTGCCAGCCTTAAGCAGCAAAACCGCATGGACCGCCACGAGTTTCTGGATTGGCTCATCGGTAATGCCCACAAACTCGATTTCATTATACACTTGGGTGCCCGCACCGATACCACGGAGTTTAACACTGCCATATTTGATGAACTAAATCTAAACTACAGTAAAGCTGTTTGGGAAGTTTGTACCGAAAAGGGTATTCCACTCATCTATGCATCTTCGGCGGCTACTTATGGTTTGGGCGAGCATGGTTTTGATGACGACCACGCTACCATTGCACAGTTGAAGCCGCTGAACCCTTACGGGCAAAGCAAACAAGATTTTGATGTATGGGCATTGGCGCAATCCAAGCAACCACCCTTTTGGGCAGGGCTGAAATTTTTCAATGTATATGGCCCCAACGAGTACCACAAAGGCCGCATGGCATCGGTGGTGTTGCATGCCTACAAGCAGATAAAGGAAACAGGGCAAATGACTTTGTTCCGCTCGCACAACCCAGCCTATAAAGATGGGGAGCAGCTTCGCGACTTTATTTATGTTACTGATTTGGTGGCCGTTATTGTTTGGTTAATGAACAACCAACCCGCTTCGGCTATCTACAATCTGGGCACCGGCCAAGCCCGCTCTTTTATCGACCTTACCAAAGCCACCTTTGCCGCTATGGGCATTGAGCCTATTATCAATTTCAGGGATACCCCAGAAGACATAAGAGACAAATACCAATACTTCACCGAAGCCAAAATGGACAAGCTTCGCTCGGCAGGTTATACCGCACCGTTCAAATCGTTAGAGGATGGAGTAGGGGAGTATGTTGCTTTGTTGAATTCAAAATTTAAAATTTAAAATTCAAAATTGCCATTCAAAACAAAAGCCGCTCCTGTTTCCAGAAGCGGCTTTTTATTGTTTATCCATGGACTATCGACCGTGGACTGTGGACCATTTAATTAGTGTGTAGCCAAGTATGAAGCCACGCCAGCGTGATCGGCTACCATGCCGTCTTTGCCTTCTTCCCAGTTGGCAGGGCAAACTTCTCCTTTCTCTTCTACAAACTGTAGGGCTTTCAAGGTACGGATGGCCTCGTCAACGTTACGGCCTAGTGGTAGGTCGTTAATGGTTTCGTGGCGTACCACACCTTTTTTGTCGATCAAGAACAAGCCACGGTAAGCCACAGGCTCGCCAGTAAACATTGATTGTCCTTCTTCGTTGTAGTCATACTCACCAGCCAAAACGCCGTAGTTCATGGCAATGGTTTTGCTGAAATCGGCAACTATTGGGTAAGTCACCCCTTCAATACCACCTTTATCCTTCGGGGTATTCAACCAAGCCCAGTGGCTAAAGTGTGAATCAACAGAGCATGCAATTACTTCAGTATCCAATTTCTTGAACTCTTCCAATTTTGCTTGGAATGCAAGCAACTCGGTAGGGCAAACGAAAGTGAAATCCATTGGGTAGAAAAAGAACACCACAAATTTTTTGCCGATGAACTGATCCAATGAGTAATTCTCTTCAAACTCACCACCATTTACTACTGCTGTGGCGCTAAATTTAGGAGCAGGTTTACCTACTAATGACATAATTATCTGGTTTTAAGGTTTAGTATTGATTGTTGCAACATCGACAAGAACGCACGGTCGGTGCAAAATGTTCCTGCCGCTGCAAAAATAGGAAAATGTGAGGGGAATGCGATGGGTGATTTGAGGATTAATGATGTGATGACATTTGTTTGACATTTGGGTGGGTGTGTAAAAAACGGATGGCAAATCCGCCACGTAACACGGTCACGCAAAACTAATAAACTACCCGCTCATTTGGATTTGCAATCCGAAGGTATCGAGCGCAGGATTTGTAATCCGAGAGCGAACAACCCCCAACCCACCCACCCGCAAAATTTCCTATCTTAGCGGCGCTATTGTTTAACCAAATATTACACCATGGCGAATGCTATTTTTCGTGTGCCGAAGGCAGTGAATGAACCCGTAAAAAGCTATGCCCCGGGCTCACCGGAGCGTGCTGAATTGAAGGCGGCATTGAAGGAATTGAAAGGCCACGAGCTTGATATACCGATGGTAATTGGCGGCAAAGAGGTGCGCACCGGCAATAAGGTTGCCATACACCCCCCACACGAAATTTCGCATACGCTTGGGCATTTCCATCATGGCGATGAGCAGCATGTGCGCGATGCCATAAACGCGGCCCTGTCGGCCAAAGACCAATGGGAAAACACCCCTTGGGAGCAACGTGCGGCTATCTTTTTAAAGGCTGCCGATTTGTTGGCTGGCAAGTATAGGGCCATTACGAATGCGGCAACTATGCTGGGCCAATCGAAAAACGTGTACCAAGCAGAAATAGATGCCGTTTGCGAATTGGTTGATTTCTACCGATTTAACGTAGAATATGCCACGCAAATGTACAGCGAACAACCATACTCACCACCTGGGCAATGGAACCGATTGGAGTTCCGTCCGCTGGAAGGGTTTGTGTTTGCCGTTACGCCCTTCAACTTTACCTCTATAGGTGCCAACCTTCCAACCGCCCCCGCTTTGATGGGTAATACGGTGGTTTGGAAACCATCGAATACCCAGATATACTCTGCTTGGTTTACCATGAAAGTATTGAAAGAAGCAGGTTTGCCCGATGGGGTAATCAATATCATCTATACCGATGGCCCTGTGGCCGGCAATGTGGTTTTTGCACATCCCGATTTTGCGGGCATCCACTTTACCGGTTCTACGCGCACCTTCAACTTTATGTGGAAGACTATAGGTGAGAACATGGGCAAGTATAAAAGCTACCCGCGCATAGTAGGGGAGACGGGCGGCAAAGATTTTGTGATAGCCCACCCTAGTGCCGACCCTATTGCCGTGGCGGTAGCTTTGGCCAGAGGCGCGTTTGAGTACCAAGGGCAGAAATGCTCAGCGGCATCAAGAGCCTACATACCCAAAAGCATTTGGCCCACCGTGAAAGAGAAGCTGGTGGCCGATGTAAAGAGCTTTAAGATTGGCACTGTGGAGCGGTTTGATAATTTTATCAATGCCGTTATCGATGAAATTGCTTTTGATAAGCTAGCCAAATACATTGACCAAGCCAAAGCCGATGGACAAGACGTAGTTGTGGGTGGTGGTTACGATAAATCGAAAGGTTATTACATTGAGCCAACCGTAATTGTTGCCAACGACCCTAAGTACACCACCATGTGCGAAGAGCTTTTTGGCCCGGTGCTTACCCTTTATGTATATGAAGATGATAAGTGGGAAGAAACCTTGGATTTGGTAAACACCACTTCGCCATATGCGCTTACGGGTGCTGTGTTTTCGCAAGATAGATACGCCTTGGAGGTTGCCAACCGCAAGCTGAAACATGCTGCAGGTAACTATTACATCAACGATAAGCCCACTGGGGCCGTAGTTGGTCAGCAGCCATTTGGCGGTGCCCGTGGTTCGGGTACTAACGATAAGGCCGGTTCAATATTGAACCTGTATCGCTGGGTATCGGCGCGCACCATCAAGGAGACGTTGAGCCCACCGCACGATTATCGTTATCCATTTTTGGCTGAAGAATAAAGGCCAAAACAGTAAAATAGGAGCAAATCAATCATTTTTCATTTTAATAGGTTATTTTTGCCACTATATACTTAATGCTTAACACACAACAATCACCATGCGTAAAGGAAGTATACTTACCGTAGCTTTTTTGCTGTCATTAATTCTGTTGATTGCGCCGCAAGCTTTCAATAATGCCACACAACCACCTGCAGGCTATACCAACGCCCCGGGAGAGCTCAACTGCTCCGCATCGGGCTGCCACGTAAGCACGCCGGTAACCAATCGCAATATTTTCAGGATTGACATACTTAGCCGCCCAGCAACTTATGATACCGCCGTTACTTACAACATGTTTGTAAACAACAGCGCCGGCACGCCTGCCTATGGTTTCGAAGTAACCGCTGTCGATGGTAATGGTTTCCCTGCGGGTAACTTTATACTTAACAGCACTACTACTACCTCACTAAACACTGGCACCAATAGCAGGCAGTATGTTGGTCACAATAATGCCAACTCTACCAACGCTTGGGCATTTAAATGGAAACCAACACGCTATGTTGGTCCGGTTACTTTTTACATTGCAGGTTTAGGCGCCAATAACGATGGCGCGGTAACAGGCGACCAAACGTATTTGGATACCTTGCGTTTTGTGGGCCAAGGCCAACCAGCCAATTTAAATGCCGATTTTACTATTAACAACACTACCGTTTGCGTTGGCGATGCCATAACCTATACCAATAGCAGCACGGGCACTATAACCACCTATAACTGGAACTTTGGTGCAGGTGCATCACCGGCAACTGCAGGCTCGGTTGGCCCGCATAGTGTAACATACAGCACTACGGGTACCAAAACCATAACCCTTACTGTTGGCGATGGAATACTTTCCGACACGGAAACAAAGACGGTAACCGTGGTTTCGGCCCCAACGGCCAATGCGGGAAGCGATACAACCATTTGCGCTGGCGGCACCGCAACGCTCAGGGCTACCGGTGGCACCACCTATGCTTGGAGCAACGGAGCCGGCTCAGGTGCCAGCGTAACCGTAAGCCCGCTTACTACCACAACCTATACCGTCACGGCCACTTCTGGGTCGTGCACTGCTACCGATAACGTGGTGGTTTTTGTAAACCCTAGGCCAACTGCCGATGCAGGAGTGAACGATACCGTTTGCTTAGGCCAGCCAGCTTCGCTTACTGCCACTGGTGGTGTAAGTTACGTATGGAATACGACCCAAACCACTGCAACTATTACTGCTGTAATACCTGCCGCTGGCACTTACACCGCGGTAGTGACTGTAACCGATGGCAACGGCTGCAAAGGTGTTGATTCGGCACAGGTTATAGTGAGGGCTTTACCTGTAGTGAACGTGCCCGATGTATCAACTTGTGGCACAGGCTCGGCAACCTTAAATGCAGGTGCAGGTTTTGCTTCTTATTTGTGGAGTAATACCGATGCCACCCAAACTACTACCGTTACTGCTACGGGCAGCTACACGGTAACCGTTACCGATGCGTTTGGCTGCGCTAATACGGATAATGCAACGGCTACTATATTAAGTAACTTGGTGGTTACCTTAAACGATACCACCATTTGCCCTGGTGGCATTGTAACCCTAAATGCTGGTTACCCAGGCGCTACTTACCTTTGGAGCAATAACTCAACACAACAAACCATTACCGTTTCGGCTGCCGGAACGTATAGCGTAACCGTTACCAGTGGCGGTTGCAATGGTACTGAAAATGCAGTGGTTAGCTTTACCTCGGTTCCTCCCGTAGGTGCTGGCGCCGATGTGGTAATTTGTGCTGGCGATGTTGCTAATATTGGTGATGCTGACAGTGTGAATTTGGTGCTTGTTCAAGCCCAAAACTTTAATGGTTGTGGCTTGCCTTCTGGCTGGACCGCAAATGCGCTTTCTGGCTCGGACAACTGG
>CAIOSU010000455.1 GCA_903861055.1 uncultured bacterium | reverse complement strand
TTAGCCACGCCCCTGCCGAGCAAGACATGAGCATTGAGCGCATGATGGGCATGATGCTTGAACTGCAGCGCGAGGTAATGCAGTTGAAGGGGAAGGCGTAAGGTTGGTTATGTACCTCGCCTCCGCTCGGTATGACAATAGTTATTGGTTGATTGGTTTTATGGGACAAGTTTAATCCCTTATAACTATCAAATCCCAAAAGAACCAAAACTTTTTAGGGGAATTAATCATATTAAACTGACCAACTGGTTTGGGTGACTAATTTATTAATTTCCCAGTTGAGTAATTGTCGCTAACCTTCCCTTAACTATACCATCAAAACAAACTACCCTGACTGGTATCATTCGGAGGAAGCTTAGTGGTTTTGGTCTTTTTCTGCATATCCCACTCTACTTCGCTGCCGGTGTCTAGCTTTGTGCTATTGGGTTCTGGTTCGGTTGCTTTGGACTGTTCTGGTTTTGGGGCAGGTGTTGGTTTGGGGGCAACAGGCGCAGGCTTAGGTTCTGGCTTTGGCGTAGGTTTAGGAGCTACTTTAGGAGCTGGGACCTCATCTGTAACGGCCTCGTCATCATTAGTCTCCTCTTCGGTTTCGTCTTCCGTGTCTGCTACTTCCTCACCATCCGCATCGTCATTACCTTCTTCTTCGTCAGTAGTATCGTCGCCTAAGGTTTCGCCGCTGTCATCGTCATCATCGTCATTGCCATCGGGCATCGGTTCTGGCTCAGGGTCAGGGTCGCTATCCAGTTTGGTTACTTTCACCACGTCGTTTAGGCTCAGGCGGTTGCCCAATGCTTTCCAACCCTTAATGTCAATAAAGTCTGCCAATGCCACCACTTCCGTTTCAGGGGTTTTGGCTTTGCCTTTAGTCACTTTTACCTCAACATTCGGGCGGTTATCCAGTGTAAGGAAAACTAACTTACTATCCTTGGCCTCGCTTATAAACAAGTATTTCTGCCCAGGCTTGGTTTGCTCAATATAGAAACGCTTCACGAAGTAGTTCTGCTTCTCCGCATCATAGTGGATGGCGGTAACCACTTCTTCAATGTTCAGTTGCTTAATGATAAGAATATCGGACAGCTCATACCGGTTGGTCATTTCAAAGCCGGTAATCTCGTAGTGGCCGTCTTTGTATATCACCAATATTTTGTCATCGCCTTCAAAGTTGCCCAAATAGCGTCCGCGCTCCTCCATGTTCAACCTACCCACCGACTCATCCAACCACACGTCAATTCCACCCAAAGTAGAAGTACCCGATGATATTTTCTCTATTTTCTTAACCGGGTATTTGGTCAAGGTATTGCCTTTGCTGGTGCGGCCCTTTATCTCAAGCGTAGAAAAATCGAACTCAAATTTTTTTACCCTTGCAGTGCTGCCCGGGGTAAGCAACACGCTCACAATCTCGGCTTCGCCATTGGGGTTGGCGCTAAAGTAAAGCACTTTGCTGCTCTTGGCCCCTTGGGTTACGTCGTACTCTTTATCGCGGGTTACAGCTGGCACGCTGAAGCGTTTCACAAAGGCACGCTTGCTCTTGGTATCCCAATAGGCGGCATTGTAAACCATGCGTTCATCGCCGCGTTTCCAAACGCCCGCGTGAATTATGTCCTTGCCTACAAAGGCTTTTTCGCTCACTTTGGTTACTTGGTAGCGCCCATCGGACAAGAACACGATAATGTCATCAATATCAGAGCAATCGCCAATGTACTCATCCTTTTTCATGCCATAACCAATAAAGCCCTCCTCGCGGTTTACGTATAGCTTTTGGTTGGCAACGGCCACTTGTGCTGCTTGAATACTATCAAACAAACGGATTTCCGTTTTGCGCTGGCGGCCTTTGCTGTACTTGTCTTTTAGGCGTTGGTAGTAGGCAATGGCATAATCGGTGAGATGCTTCAGGTGGTGTTTTACCTGCTTTAGGTCGTCTTCCAACTTTTTAATAAGCTCATCGGCCTTAAAGGCATCAAACTTAGAAATACGCTTGATGCGGATTTCGGTAAGCTTTACAATATCCTCTTCGGTAATCTCGCGATGGAAAATGCCCTTGAACGGATCTAAACCCTTATC
>CAIOSU010000454.1 GCA_903861055.1 uncultured bacterium | reverse complement strand
GACCGTCGACATTGAATATAGTCCAACCAGCTGGCAAGGCTACTCCTGGGGCTGCATTCTCAAAATCTTCAGAGAAAACAATCTGGGCATTTACCGAAGAGGCAAACAAACAGACAAAAAAACTGGCTATAAATAGCCATCGTTGGGTGTAGTTAAATTTCATAATAGGTTTTTTGGTGAATTGGTCCCTTTTTTAGCAAAAGGTGCTGCAAGATAGTGATTTATAACAAGAAGTAGGATAAAATTAGCTTACTAAAAAGCAAAAAAGCCCTAAAAAAAGAAGGCTTTTTGTCTTAATCCAAGGCTTGGCGTTATTTTTCTGTTATTCTACGGTTACCGATTTGGCCAAATTTCGAGGCTGATCGATATTACATCCCCTTAGTACCGCAATATGGTAGGCCAAAAGCTGCAAAGGTATAGATGATAATAGGGGTGTAAGCGCCTCCTCCGTGGCCGGAATCTCAATGGTAAACTCAGCAATATTTTTGATTACCTCATCGCCTTCGGTTACAATAGCTATTACCCGGCCTTTTCGGGCTTTCACTTCTTGTATATTGCTGATGATTTTGTCGTAAGCGCTCATGTTAGTAGCCAAAACCACTACGGGCATTTCCTCATCGATAAGGGCAATAGGGCCGTGCTTCATTTCGGCTGCTGGGTAGCCCTCAGCGTGAATGTAGCTTATCTCTTTCAATTTCAAGGCACCTTCTAAGGCTACCGGAAAATTGTATCCACGGCCTAGGTATAGGAAATTGCGAACGTCTTTAAACGTTTGGGCAATGTGCTTTATTTGTACATCCGATTTCAGCACTTGGGCTATCTTCTCCGGTATTAAGCTCAACTCCTGCACCAACTCTCGATAGCGCGTTTCTGAAATAGAGCCTTTTTTATGCGCCAATGCCAACGATATCAAGCTCAATACCGTTACTTGAGCAGTAAACGCCTTGGTTGATGCTACACCAATTTCGGGCCCTGCGTGGGTGTATACGCCAGCATGGGTTAAGCGAGGAATGGAAGACCCAACCACATTGCAAATACCCAAGATAGTAGCGCCTTTAGCTTTTGCAAGCTCCAGTGCAGCCAATGTATCAGCGGTTTCGCCACTTTGCGAAATGGCGATAACCACATCTTTTTCCGTAATTATTGGGTTGCGGTATCGGAACTCTGAGGCATACTCTACTTCAACGTTTATACGTGCAAGGTCTTCAAGCAAGTACTCGCCTACTAGGCCCGCAATCCAACTGGTACCGCAAGCCACTATTATTACCCTGTCGGCGTTTACAAGCTTCTGGAAATAGTCTTTTATACCGCCCAGCACCACTTCGCCCTGCTTCACGTTCAACCGGCCTCGCATACTGTCAAGCACGCTATTGGGCTGTTCGTATATCTCTTTAAGCATAAAGTGCTCATAGCCGCCTTTCTCCAGCATTTCAATCTGCAGCTCCAACTCTTGTATGCTATATGGCTTCTCTTTATTCTGGATGGTCTTAATGTTGAGCTCGCCATTACGGCTAAGCACGGCAATCTCCTCATCGTTTAGGTAAACCACATTTTTGGTATGCTCTACTATGGGCGTAGCATCCGATGCGATAAAGAACTCCTCTTTGCCAATACCGATAACCAACGGGCTGCCTTTGCGGGCGGCAATGAGCTGATTGGGGTCGTTCTTGTCCATTATAACAATAGCATAAGCACCTACTACTTGGTTTAGTGCCAAGCGCACGGCCTCCAGCAAATCTAAATTATCCAGTTGCTGTATATAGTCTATTAAATTTACCAGCACTTCGGTATCGGTTTCGCTGGTAAACTTGTATCCACGCTGGGTCAATCCTTCCTTTAATGGGGCGTAGTTTTCGATGATGCCATTGTGTATCATCGTTATATTGCCCGACTGTGAAAGGTGTGGGTGCGCGTTGGTATCATTTGGCTCGCCATGGGTTGCCCACCTAGTGTGGCCAATACCTATAGTACCAGTAAGGTCTTCGCCCTCTATAAAAGCTTCTAGGTCGCTTACTTTGCCCGCACGTTTAAAAATATGGAGGCCACCATTGATCAATGCTATACCAGCACTATCATAACCCCTATACTCTAGGCGCTTCAATCCGCTTATTAGTATGGGGTGGGCCGGACGATGTCCTATATATCCTACTATGCCACACATCGCTTATTCTATTTTGGTGTAGGTTAAACGAAGTTTTAAGGGCGACTGACCATGGGTGCTGCCACCTAAAACCACCCGGTTTGCTTGCCGAGCCGTTGGGAAAGGTAGTAGATTTAATCCATATTGCACGCCTGAATTCAACACTTTTTGCAAGTAGCGCGGTATATTTAACTTGTACACCGAGTTTACATTACCTTGCCCATCGGTTTCGGTGGTGCGCACACCGCCAGCAAAATTAGTGCTTACATACAAATCGGCTATCAAATCTTGGGCGCCACCTTCTAGGGTTTCGGTAAATATCATTTGTGTTGGCGCTGCAAATACTGTTGTATCGCCAATATCAGTAAAAACCAATTCGGCTTTATTGATGGCAATATCTTGTCCCAAGTTGCCTATATACGGAATAGTAACCTTCACGTTTACACCAGCCATGGGTTGCACGTACAGTACGTTGTCATTATTGTTGCCATCATTTGCGGCAGCTAACACCGGTGTACCTATGTAATCGTGCTTAAACTGGTTTACAGAGCCTGAGTTGCTATTAATTAAAAAGTCGAAGCTCTGGCCATTGTTATAGTAAATGGTAAGCTTGCTATTAGCTGTAAACAAATTGAAATAAACCAACCCCTTGCCCGGCGCATTGGTATCTGGGGCTAAGTACAAGCCATTGAAAAATGCTTTGAAAGCCGCATCGCTGGCCAAATTATTTTCGCCAGAGTTGGCCAATATATCATCGCCAAGCACATCATCAAGCCTTACACGCAAGCCAGGCGCGTACTTTACGCTGTCGTTTATGGTTAAGCTATCCGTAAAATTAGGCACAAAGCCGTTTAAAGTAGCCAAAGGGGTAGCATCGGTTAAAAATGCATCGAATTGGTGATAGCCTGTATCCTTAAAAAACTGCTCAGTAACACGGTATATGTTCATGTTCTGTGCAACCGTTAAATCGCCATAACCCTTACCACTATACAACAGGGTAAGCACTACCGAGTCTAAGGTCAGGTTGTCGCCAAAATCAATGTTGTTTCTATCCGTCGACATTTGGAAGTAAATACCCCCATAACTTTTACCAAAAATTGGGTCGTTCATGGCGCCCCATAGGTTCACGGCCAGTTCATCGGCTCTAACGGAGTCGTCTAGCACCACTTCGGATATTACGGTAAGCGTATCGGTGTAGGTCAAGCCCAATTGGTCGTCGGGCAGTAAGCCCTCATCATCCAATGTTGGCTTATTGCAGGCAAACAAAACAGAAAGCCCTAAAAAGAGCAGGGTAAGTAGTTTATAGGGGGAGGTCATCCGGCGTAAATAACTTAGTCGTTCAATAACTCTTTATAAAAAGCCTCATAAGCAACAGGCACTGCATCCTCTTCCTGATAGTCAAGCACTGGCTTGCCGTTTTGGTTGAGCACCGCTTGCACCAACGCAGGCACAACGGCACTGGCTTTTATTATTGCATCGGCAAATGACGCTCCACCAACGCTCAAGCTAGTGTTGTCACCTTTCTCAAACAATTCGAAATTTACGCCACTGGCTGCCTTTTTGGCAAACTCATTGGGCAGCGCGCCTTCAAAACTATTTTCATAAACGGAGTAAACTACTTTGGTATTTTGGAACACCGGGTCGTTTTTGTAATTATTTTTTAGGTAGTAAGGTATCAGGCTTGTCATCCAGCCATGGCAGTGAATAATATGTGGGGGCCATCCAAACTTGCGAACGGTTTCTATCACTCCTTTACAGAAGAATATCATGCGCTCGGTATTATCGGCAAAAAACGGCTCCGTTTCGTCGCCAAATACCGATTTGCGCTTAAAAAAATCTTCGTTATCCAAGAAATAAACCTGCATGCGGGCACCTGGCAACGAAGCTACTTTGATCAAAAG
>CAIOSU010000453.1 GCA_903861055.1 uncultured bacterium | reverse complement strand
CCCACGGTTTCAACCGTGGGGAACCAAAATGCACAGAACACCCAACCGCTTTAACGGTTTGACCTGTATCACCCTAATGCGCAACCCACTCTAGCCCGTGGGCTTTCAAAAAGCCTTTATACTCTTCAATGAAAGTGTACTTTTTGTGATGATCTTTCTGCTCCTTAATATATGCCTCTATTCTGACCAGCTGTGATTCACTTACAGAAAATACCCCATAGCCCGTTTGCCATGCAAATCGAGATTGACTATTATCGCTGATACTCTGATTAATCCAATGTGAACTTGAACCTTTAATTTGCTTTACCACATCGGATACCGACTTTTGAGGATTGAGCCTAAAAAGCAGGTGCACATGGTCAGGCATGCCATTTATTATTCTTGGCGGGCATCCTAATCCATTCAGTTCCTTCCATAGAAATTGATGTGTTTCGTTTTCAATTTCCTCCTTAATTAACGGCTCGCGGTTTTTGGTTGAGAAAACCAAGTGCAGCCAAATTTTAGAAAATGAATGTGCCATGCTTACAAAAACCGTTAACTACATAACCATATTTATTACTCATGGTTAAAACCGTGAGCTGTCATTTCAAAAATATCAAAACGTTTTTAATTGTTTTAATCTCTAACCGAGGAAAACCGTTAAAACGGTTAAACGTATTTTAAAATTTCACTTTCCCATGGTTAAAACCATGGGCTATTTTATCCCCGAACAGATTTCCTTAATAATCAGCATAATATCCCGCAAACCACGGTTTCCACCTTAGGTAACCAACGGACATATAACAACCAGCCACGTTAACGGTTTAGCTTTATAGTGTACCCTACCCAAACGACAAAAAAAAGCGCAACCTGCTGAGGGTTGCGCTTCGTAATCTGCACAATAATTGGCACTAACAGCGTCTTTACTCTTAGTCCACGTTGCCGTGAAGGAAAGAGTTATTCTTGCGTATCTCACCACGGTTTTCGTCACCTTCAGAAAGGCTATAGCGTGAGTAATCAGATTCAGATGAATAAGGGGTATTGGTAAGCTGAATGTTGCGGCGTTTAAAAGCAGGCTCAGCTTCCAGTTCATTCAAGCTGTTCGGGTTGTTCAGCTTCATGTTCAAGTTGCGAAGGCGACGTAGGCGCTCGTTCAACAAATCATCTTCTTTTACGGCAGTAGCTTTAGGCTGCTCCACTTCGCGTTGGCGGAATACGAAGCCTAACTCTTCGGCTGCTTTCTCTTCAACCTTGCGCACGCTAAAATTCAATGTTGGGTCTTCTTCAACTAACTGTTCGCTAGTGGCTTCCATTTCAGTCTCTTCTTGAGCGAAGAAGAAGTTATCCTCTTCTGCCTCTTTCAAGCTTTCCTCTTCGGTAGTAACTACTTCAAAGGTATTTTCTTCTTCCTTGTTTAGGTCGAAAGAGAAAGTAATCGCATTTGATTCGTCAACCTCTTTTATATCTTCAACGATGGTATCTTCAACAACCACTTCATCCCTACGGAAAACAAACATATCATTGTTTACTTCAGGTTTTACTGGCTCTTCGGTAAACGGTACAACTGGCGGTGTAACTTCAACTTTAGGTGCAACGGGTGTGCTGCGGCCCAAATCGTGAACTACGCGCTCGCGATTAGCGGTTTCCCAGCTACCCATAATGCCGTTCTTATTAAAACCAGTGGCAATAATGGTTACACAAATTTTATCGCCCAAGCTGTCGTCATCGCAAGTACCAAAGATAACGTCGGTATCGGCACCAACGGCCTCCAATACATACTCGTGTATCTCGGTAATCTCATCGATACGCATTTGGTCGGTACCAGAGGTAATGTTCAACAATACCTTCTGTGCACCACGGATGTCGTTATCGTTCAACAACGGAGAGGCCAAAGCAGCTTGGATGGCTTTTGCCGCGCGGCCCTCGCCTTCGGCAGTTGCGCTTCCCATAATGGCTACACCACTGTTCTTCATTACATATTCCACATCGGCAAAATCGACGTTGATTTGACCAGGAACAGTAATGATTTCTGATATGCTACGGGCGGCTATGGCCAAGATGTCATCGGCGTGTGCAAATGCATCCGAGCGGGTTAGGTTGCCGTATTGCTCGCGAATATTATCGTTAGAGATTACAATCAAACTATCCACTGCATTGCGCATCTCTTCGATGCCCGCTTCGGCTTGCTTGATTTTGCGACGACCCTCAAAGAAGAACGGGCTAGTAACGATACCCACGGTAAGGATACCCATACTACGAGCCAACTCGGCTACTACAGGGGCACCACCGGTGCCAGTACCACCACCCATGCCAGCAGTAACAAACACCATACGGGTGTTTTTCTCAAGCAAGGCACGTATTTCTTCCAAAGACTCTTCGGTAGCCAAACGGCCTATATCCGGATTTGAACCAGCACCCAAACCGCGGGTTGAAGCAGGGCCTAACTGAATCTTGTTTGGGATTGGGCTAAGCTCCAATGCCTGTTCATCGGTATTGCCGATTACGAAATTGACACCACGGATGCCTTGGTTAAACATATAGTTTACAGCATTGCTGCCGCCGCCACCGATGCCGATGACTTTAATGATTGAGGATTGCTCTTTTGGCAGATCAAATTCCAACATATCTTTGAGTTTTGAGGGTTCTTGTCAATTGTATTTTAAAAACGGGGGTCTTTCTTGTTTGCTTTATTATTAGAAGTCTTTCACGTCTCCTTCTTCCAACCAGCTGCGGCCTTTTTGGAACATCTTTTCCCACCAACGCGGGTGCTGCTCTCCTGACTCTTCCTCGCCGGCCATTTCTGGTTCGCGTTGAGGCTTACTTTTTTTCTTTTTCACAGGCATGTAGCGCAATTGGTCTTCCCAACCTTTCAGTACCAAACCAATTGAGGTTGCATACATCGGGTTTTTCATATCTGCCACTGGGCTCTTAGTTAAATGCTCGGTAGGCAATCCAATACGGGTATCCATACCGGTAATGTATTCAGCTAGTTGCTTAATGTTTTTCAACTGCGAGCCTCCACCAGTGATAACGATACCGCCAATTAAGCGTTTCTCGTAGCCACTGCTGCGAATCTCGAAATATACCTGCTCCATGATTTCCTCCATACGAGCCTGAATAATACTGGCTAAATTGCGGATAGAAATCTCCTTAGGGTCGCGACCACGCAAACCAGGGATGGAAACAATTTCGTTTTCTTGTGTTTCAGTAGCAAAGGCAGAACCAAAGCGTACTTTTAACGCTTCGGCTTGATTTTTCATAATCAAGCAACCTTCCTTAATGTCCTCGGTTATTATGTTGCCTCCCAAAGGAATAACCGCCGTATGACGGATGATACCATCTTGAAAAATAGCTAAATCGGTAGTACCACCACCAATATCAACCAAAGCTACACCAGCCTCTTTCTCTTCGTCGCTCAATACCGATGCTGAAGAAGCTAAAGGCTCAAGCACTAAGTCGGCCACTTTAATACCTGCTTTGTCTACACAGCGTTCAATGTTTCGCGCAGCGGTTATTTGGCCTGTAATGATGTGAAAGTTGGCTTCCAAGCGGATACCCGACATACCTATAGGGTCTTTGATTCCCTGCTCGTTGTCAACAATAAACTCTTGCGGCAATATGTCTATAATGCGGTCGCCAGGGCTAACTGCCAGCTTCTGCATATCGGTTATTAGCTTATCAATATCCTTACGGCTAATTTCCTCGGTGCTATCCTCGCGCATGTATATACCCCGGTGCTGCAAACTCTTAATGTGCTGCCCCGCTATACCTACGTATACCTTGGTTATTTTGTGACCCGATTGAGCTTCGGCTTGCGCTACTGCTTGTTCAATGGCCTCGACGGTTTTGTCAATATTAGCAACCACGCCGCGCATAACGCCCAACGAGTCGGCCTTGCCCATGCCCAGTACTTCTACTTTGCCGTGCTCGGTTATGCGACCTACTATGGCGCATATTTTGGTAGTTCCAATGTCTAGTCCAACTACAATGTCGGCGTGGTTATCCATGGTCAGAATTTTGTGCAGATGATCTGATCTTTAAACTTAACGTTGACCGTTTTATAAATTGATTCATCTACATTGGTCAACACTTCTTTGTAGAAAATCATTAATCGTTTAAACTTCCCTTCCAAATCATCGGCCCTGCCAATAAGAACGCTGTGGTTTCCTATCATGGGGATGATTTCAAACTCGCCGCGCTCATCCACATAAATCTGCTCCACCAATGCGCTGCGGAAAGGGTCATTTTCAATAAATAAGCCAAGTTGAAATAGATCGTTCAGCACCGTGCTATCGGCAACTTTGCCTTTACTTACCTGGGTGGGGTCGATAAAACCCGTCGCCACAGGGATTCGCGAAGTAAATTTACTAGACACTGGCATTTTATACCCCTTTTTATCTATATAGAAGCTAACACCGTTGTTGTTAATAATACGCAGTAACGGTTCCCTTTGCGAAACCTTCACGTGGAGGTCTCCTCGTATGTCTGCATAAAGGTTTGCCTCGGCTATATAAGGATTGTGTTCCAATTCTGCCTCAAGTATAGCTAGGTCAAGGGTTTTGATGGGTTTACCCTCTGGTTGTTGGCCATTTAATTTAGTAAAAACCTTACGTACATCTTCCTCATCCACAAACAAGATGCCTTGGTCATTGTCTAATTGAATGTGCAGTTTTTTACAAGCTATAGAGCGCTGTTTAGCAATAGCAGCGCTGGCTAGCACTACAAAGCCCACTGTACCCCCTACCCATAGTAGCAGAATCATGATTTTCTTCGCTATCCTTAGCAACCTTTTCATGCTTTCGCTTGGTTTTTAAGGGTGAAATAATCTCTGATTTTAGGTACTTGCTTATCAATATCGCCTGCGCCTATGGTCAATAAAACCTCCAAAGGGCGGCTGGCTAAAGCTTTTATCAAATCGGCATCGGCTAATAGTTCTTTGGTAGTGCCTTCTATGGCATTCAATATCAATTCGCTAGTTACGCCCAACATCGGCAATTCGCGGGCTGGGTATATATTCAACAATATTACTTCATCAGCCAGCTGCAAGCTTTCGGCAAAACCAGGATATAAATCGTTGGTGCGGCTAAACAAGTGTGGCTGAAAAACAGCAGTAATAAGCTTGCCCGGAAACAACTCCCTAACGCCACAAATGCAGGCACGTATTTCCTCGGGGTGGTGGGCGTAGTCGTCAATATACACCAACTCAGGAGTGTTAATTACATACTCAAAACGCCTTTGAATGCCTTTGAAACTACTGATGGCGGCTGCTATTTTATCCATGCTTATGCCTAACTGCAAAGCTACTGCCATGGCAGCAGTGGCATTGAGCACGTTGTGGCGGCCGCCCATAGCTAAAGATGTCAAATGAGAAATGTCAGATGACAAACCCTCTTCAGTATCAACTCTAAACTCAAATTTACCATCGCTGACTTGTATGTCTTTGGCTTGGTAATCGGCACCATCATTAATGCCGTAAGTGAGTACCGTTTTATCTTGAATCCTTGGCAAAATGGTAACGTCTTGATGGGCAATCACTTTACCGTTAGGCTGTAGTTTGCTTACAAACTCTACAAAAGTATCTTCAATAGCCTCACGGCTACCGTATATATCCAAGTGGTCGGTATCAACGGCAGTGATAACGGTAATGTTTGGGTGCAAACGCAAGAAAGAGCGATCAAACTCATCGGCCTCAACCACTATTACATCAGGGTTGCCGGCTACAAAGTTGCTGTGATAGTTGGTTGCTATACCGCCCAAAAATGCGGTACAACCATAGCCGCTGTGCGTAAGCACATGAGCTGTCATGCTAGTTACGGTTGTTTTGCCGTGGCTGCCACCAATAGCAATGGTAAACTTATCCTTGGTGAGTATCTCCAACACTTCAGAGCGTTTCAATACCAACAGTTTACCTTCGTTTTTTAGGTAATTAAATTGCTTATGGTCTTTTGGGATAGCAGGGGTATAAATAACCAACTCTGCATCTGCTGGTATCAAAGCAATGTTATCTTCATAATGAACCTCCATACCTTCGGCAACCAATTGCTTGGTAAGGGCGGTCTCTGTGCGGTCATAGCCAGCCACCTTCGCGCCAATGTGGCGAAAGTAGCGTGCCAAGGCGCTCATACCAATGCCGCCAATGCCGATGAAAAACACGCTATGTACCGTTCCGAGGTTCATTTCTTTATCAATTTTATTACTTCGTCAGCAATACGCTCAGTTGCATCAGCTATACCTTGTTTTTTAATATTTTCTGCCAGCAGTTGTTGCTGTTGGTTATCGCTAAGCAATGCCAATACTGCAGGCACTAGTTCTTGGTTAGCAACTGCATCTTTTATCATAATTGCCGCACTCTTATCCACTAATGCTTGCGCGTTGTAAGTTTGGTGGTCTTCGGTTACGTTGGGGCTAGGTAGCAAAATGACTGGCTTGCCCACCAAGCACAACTCCGAAATAGAAATAGCACCAGCACGAGAGATAATCACGTCGGCTACTTCGTAAGCCAAATCCATGCGCTTAATAAACTCCATGGCATGCACATCGGCATAGTCTTGTGCAGCGGCTTTCATTTCTTCAAAGTATATCTTGCCCGTTTGCCAAAGTACTTGATGCCCGCTATTTTGCAACAGTGCAATATCCTTTTTGATGGCATTGTTAACAGCCCTTGCACCCAAACTACCACCAATAATCAGGATGGTCTTTTTGTTTGCTTCTAGGTTAAAGTGGCTTACAGCATCTTCGCGGGTAACGTTGTGGTTCAATATTTCGGCACGCACTGGGTTGCCGGTTATCACAATTTTATCCTTCGGGAAGAAGCGCTCCATCCCTTCGTAGGCTACACAAAACTTATTGGCTTTGTTGGCTACCAGTTTATTGGTCATGCCCGCAAATTGGTTTTGCTCTTGTACCAAAACCGGTACACCCTTTTTAGCACCCACCCACATAACCGGACCACTTGCAAAACCACCCACACCTACCACCACATCGGGCTTAAAGTTGCTGATGATGCTATTGGCTTTCAATAGGCTACTAGCTATTTTAAAGGGCAAAGCGAAGTTCTTCAACAAATTACCACGCTGAAAACCAGTGATGTTCAAACCTTCTATCCTGTAACCAGCCTCAGGTACCTTCTGCATTTCCATACGGCCCTCGGCACCAACAAACAGCAATTCTGTTCGAGGGTCGCGAGCTTTCAAAGCATTGGCTATGGCTATGGCCGGGAAAATGTGCCCGCCAGTGCCGCCGCCGCTTATAAGTATACGATATGGGTTATGCTGTTGCAAGTTTACCTGCGGTTTTGATTGGTTT
>CAIOSU010000452.1 GCA_903861055.1 uncultured bacterium | reverse complement strand
GTAAGTGCTGGGTTTAGAAATAAAGGGTTGGCGTTGAATTGGGAAAATTGCGGATCCTGTGCCTTCAGCACGGATGCCAAAGCCACCAAGAACAACATTATCACCAATTTACTATTCTTCATCTCAATAGGGTTACATTTCCTTTTATGGTGCGCTCTTTACCATTGGCAAACTGCAATACAGCATAATACACATATACGCCTTGCACTGCAGGTGTGCCAGCTTTATTGTTTCCATTCCAACCAATTCCTTGGTCAGTGGTTACAAACATTTCTTGGCCCCACCGGTCAAAAATCCTAAAATCTACACTTGCCAATCGTGGACTTCTCAAAAACAAGAAATCGTTTTTACCATCCCCGTTTGGCGAAAATGCCGTTGGCACAAACGATGAGTTTTCATCTTTAATAACCGTTATCAAAATACTGGTATCGGCTTCACAACCATCCAAATCGACAACCTGAAGCGTGTAGAGCGTTGTTTGTCTTGGTTCGGCTCTTGGGTTTGGGCAGGTGCCGCACGACAAGCCAGTTATTGGTTCCCAAAAAAAAGTAATCAAAGGGTTCGGGCTAATAACTTGTAATGGCAATTGGTCGCCATTAAATATGGTGGCCTCGCTAGGGTCAATACTCAATACAACTGGTTCACCAATGTTAGGCAGCAAGCTATCAATCGTAAAAGTACAACCTTCATCGTCAGTTATGGTCAGGTTATATTGCCCTTCCACAAGTTCTTCTATCTCGGGGTCGCGTATGTCGTTGTTCCAAATATATTCATATGGGCCTGTGCCGCCTGTTGCTAATACCGAAATGTATCCGTTTGCCCCGCGGCAGCGCTCTGGTGCTACTGAGTCAAACACGCCCAGCAAATCGGTGCTAGGGGCGCAAGGGCCATTGCAAGCGCCAAAGGTAGGCGCTCCGCCAGTTTGCCAGTTGCCTGTGCCATCTAAGGTTCGGTAAATGGTCTGGTCGGCAGCTGGCGAGCGTCCGGCATAATTTATTTCCAGGCCAGCACTCATTTGGTCGGCAGCCTTAAAACTGGCAGGGAAAGTACAGGTTGTGCTGCCCGGTGCGCAAGGCGTTCCATCATATTCGGGTTGGGCGCTGCGCGCATTGGGCTCGCCGGTGTTCAACGTCCAATATACGGCATCGCTTACGGCACCGTCTTGTTGGTAAATCGCCAACCAGCCATAGCCATTATTCAAGCTCCAGTTGCCGGCAGTACATAGGTTGCCCGTGCCACAAAAGGCCGAGAGGTCAATATCAGCACCTGCCACATTGGGGCCACCGATAACTAAATGTCCAAGTGGGTCAATAATAGTGCCAGCGGGGAAAGTAAACGAGCCAAAGTTGGTAGGGCTGGTGTAACTTGCTAGCACGTAACAACCCAAATCAATGGTATCGCAACGCGAGCTGTTATAAATCTCTACCCACTCATAGCCAAAATTGGTTTGGGCACAATCAACTAGCGATTGGTATAGCGGGGCTGTAGGGTCTTGAGCTGGATTGATGTATAGCTCGTTGAGTACAATTTGCGCCGAAATGGGACTATTGGCTAACCATGCCATCAACAAAATAATCCCAATTCTTTTAAGAGTGCACATCATACTAGAACTACAAAATTAATAAAACTGTATCAACCCGTGCATGATTACTTTAACTATACTGTAAAAACATATTTTAGGCTTCGCTCACGGTCACAGTTATATATCCATACATTGTTGATTTCTTCTAAAACGCTTAAAAAAACCTTACAGTATATTGCAGCAGAATATGGTGCTTACCTAACTATTAACTGACGTTAGATTGTAGTCTCCTTGTTGATTCATTTTTTACATTTCAAACTGCATTTCCCTGCATGGAATATGGCATTTGCGACCTAAGTGTAGCGCCCATGAGGGCTGAACCATCGGACAAAAGCGAGATGGTGAGCCAGTTGCTGTTTGGCGAAACGGTTACCGTTATTCAACGAGAGAAAAGTTGGGTAAAGGTGGAAGCCGCCTACGACCACTATGAAGGCTGGGTAGATGAGAAGCAGTTTATGCCGCTCACCAAAGAGCAGTTTGTGCAAATGAACAGCAAGTTTATGCCCGTGGCATTGGATGTAGTGCAGTCGGCAGTAAGCTCCGAGAGGCATATACCTATCCTTATCGGCAGTAGTTTACCAGGGTTCGATGGCATGAATTTCCGAATTGGTAAAGAGAAGTTTGTGTACAACGGCCAAGCTATTCAGCCCGACCACGACCGCATGCAGATTGATAAGTTTATCGAGAAAGCAGCTCTGCGGTTTATGAATGCCCCATACCTATGGGGAGGCCGTAGTTTGTTTGGTATTGATTGCAGCGGATTTACACAGGTGGTGTATAAACTGCTATGCATCCCTATTCCGCGCGACGCATACCAGCAAGCCGAGGGTGGGCAATTGATTGATTTTGTAGCGCAAGCCCATGAAGGCGATTTGGCATTTTTCGAAAACGACGAAGGCCGCATAACCCATGTAGGCATAGTGCTCAACGATGGCCGTATAATTCATGCTGCTGGCCGGGTAAGAATTGACATGCTCGACCATTATGGTATTTACAACAAAGAAAAAAAGAAATACACGCACCGATTGAAAGTGGTAAAGCGGTTTTTTTAGCTTTTTTGGGTCGAAGCTTTCTTGAGGTTTTGACTCTGTATAGCCTATTATACGGCGGCCTATTTTTCCTTTCCATTTAACCGTTCATCCTCTGAATTGAACTGTTCAACGATTTTATGGTTGAATATTCGTTGAAATTCCCTAAATTCAGCTTACACACAGACCGTTTGTGTTTACATGAATACTGTTATAATTTCCTGATAGTCCGACGACAGGGAGGGTTAAGACCGCTTCGCAACGCGCGCAGT
>CAIOSU010000451.1 GCA_903861055.1 uncultured bacterium | reverse complement strand
GTCTACCACTGTTTCGGCCCTTGCCCAACCAAGCCTCGCTTTACCAACACTTCCGGGCGGTATATACTATTTTTGGAGGGTGCGCGCCAACACACCCGGTGGCACATCGGCATGGAGCGCTGCTTGGAAGTTTGGACTGTTTTCGCCACCCGATTTTGCCGATTTGGTGTTTTGGATTAGCGCCGACGGCCCAGTAAATGTTGACGTAGCCAACCGAGTAACACAATGGACCGATAGAAGCGGCCTGAACAACCATATAACCCAAGCAAACCCTGCCAAACAACCTCTGCTGGTAGCCAGCGGTTTTAATGGAAGGCCGGTGGTGCGCTTTGATGGCAGTGATGTGCTCAATGGCGGCGATATTTTGGATATGAACAGTAACAGCCGTACGGTATTAGTATTAGGTAAATCGAACACCAATACTGGTACTTACTATGCCAAATCGGTTGCTGCGGCGCAAATAAACCGATATGGGCTGCTATATGCCACACCTAGATTGGAGTTCATACACCATGACAATGCCGTAAGGCCGCTTGCACTGAACCGTTCAGGCGGCTCAATAGAAATAATAATGACGGTGGCCGACCGTTCTGCATCAGTACTTAACTTACGCATCAACGGTTTTGCAGCAGGCGCACCTGCATCTGGTATTGCCAACCAAGGTTACAATTTCAACTCTACCTTTCGTTTTTTGGTGGGTGGATACAATGATGCTTCGGACGTGAACGAGTTACTGTCGTTGAACGGTGACATAGCCGAGATGTTTTTCTATGACCGTGCTTTTCCTGACTCGATAAGGCAGATTCAAGAACAATATTTAATGGACAAATATTACCCACCTGTAACCCTCGGCGCCGATACTGCCTTTGCCTACGGTTTTTGCGGCACTACCCTAAGGGCAGGAACGGGCTACAGCACTTACAGTTGGTCGGGTGGCGGCAACACTGCCAACAAAATAATTACCGCACCCGGATCTTACGCGGTAACGGTAACCGATGTTTTCGGTCGCGCATCGGCCGATACTATTGTGGTAAAAATGCCCGATCCTAATTTTGTGGGCAACCCCATCATTTGCCTTGGCGGCAGCACTATCTGGAACACTAGCCTACCATCAGGCACCTATACCTTCAACTGGAGCCCAGCAGCCAACACCAGCTCAATAACCATAAGCACGCCGGGCACATACCGTGTAACCGTAACCGATACTAGTGGTTGCAGCATCGTTTCAAGCCCAGTTACATTCAGTATTGATTCGTTTCAAAATAAAGTAGCCCTGCTTACCGGCCCCGACACTTCGCTATGCTCTGGCAACAGCCTTGGCTTATCAGCAGGTGCCAGTTTAGTGAGCAGTTACTTGTGGTCAACAAATGACACAGCGCCCACCATTGTTTTAGACACAACGGGCACATACCAGGTTACGGTTACCAATATCAACAACTGCACGGCTAACCTTGCGGCACCCGTAAACATTACTGGAAGTGGGCCCATTTCAAACTTTTCGTTCGATACGATTTGCCTTGGCATCGCCACCCAATTTACCGACCTCAGCACCATACCTTTGCCTTATACCGTAAACAATTGGCAATGGAGCTTTGGTGATGCGGGCTCCTCTGCAGCGCAAAGCCCCTTGCATACCTATACCGCCGCAGGTACTTACAATGCCTCACTTATCTCAATATCCGACAGCGGTTGTATCAGCTCGCCCATTACCAAACAAGTAATAGTTAGGCCAGCCATTACAGCCAGGTTTAACGATACACTGGCCTGCATTAACGCCCCTGCCCTGTTCTTTGATGCTAGTACTGCAACAGCCCCTGATGAGATAATAACATGGAACTGGGACTTTGGCAATACAACCACCTCAAACCTAAACAACCCGCAATCGTCGTATGCTGCGTTGGGCATCTACCCCGTTAGCTTAACCGTTGGCTCACAGTTGGGTTGCACGGACACCATTATTCAAAACATAACTGTAAGCAACACTGCACCGCAGCCAGGTACTTTTGACTTTACCGCCCCTCAACCAAATGGATTGAACATTACCACGCCAACCATAGTTTTCCAATGGCAACCATCGGCTAATGCGGTAAGGTATAGGTTCCAAGTATCAACCAACAGCAACTTTACGAACCCGATTGTAAATACAGTATTAACCCAAACGAGTTACAGCACAGCAATCATCCCTTTTTCGCAAAGCACCTATTATTATCAGGTAAGCGCTTTTAACGTTTGCAACGACAGCATAACAAGCAACGTAATGCAGTTTTACCGGTTTACACCATCAGTGTTACCAAGCGTTATCCAACTGTGGGTAATGGCAGATGGGCAATTGGTTAAAAACGGATCGAATTTTGTAAGTAGCTGGATAGACCAAACTGGCAACGGAAACAACCTGAACCAGGCCGGAAGTGGGCAGCAACCGCTTTGGCTTGACAGCGTTGCGTTATTAAAAAACAAACCTGCCTTTAGATTTGATGGTAGCGATTTTTTAAACGGCGGAGACATCCTCTCAATGGGCAACAGCACTTGGCATTTTTTTCTTATTGGGCGAATGAACGGTAACGATAACACCTATTTTGCAAAATCGCTGTTGGCAAATGCCAGCAACCGATATGGACTCATTCGAAGTGCCAACCAGCTTAACTATTTAGTGCACGACAATGTAGTGGTGTATGAGGCTAAAGCGCAAGCAGTTTTTGGTAAATATGAATTGGTGCATACCAACCTAAACCGGATAAGTGGCATTCTAGAACTTTACCGAAACAGTTCTTTGTTAGCGCAAAGCGGTGGGCTTATTTCTTCATATAGTAACACCAGTAACAGCCGATTTTTGGTTGGCGCCTACAATGGCGCCGTAGATAATATACAAGGGCTTTACCTTGACGGAAACATTGCCGAAATTATTGGCATCGACTCCACTCTAACCCAAACACAAATAGATCTTATTGAAAGATACCTATACCATAAATACAGTGGCCCTGTTTGGTTAGGGCCTGACATTAAAATCGATTACGGATTTTGCGATACGGTAATACTGAATGCAACCGATAGATATGTAAAATACCTTTGGAGCACGGGCGACTCGACACGCACCTTACG
>CAIOSU010000450.1 GCA_903861055.1 uncultured bacterium | reverse complement strand
TTACTACGCGGCTTAGGTTGCCCGTTTTGGTTTCTAGCACCACTTTTATCCAATCATACTCCGCTCGTTCGTCGGGGGTAAAGTGCTGGTACATAATCAGGCCAATATTATTAGCCGCTATTTCTATGGTATTATCAAGCTCAAGCGGTATTTCCGTATCGGAAAGGGTTATCCAAAAAAAATCACCATCAGCGCTATGGTTTTTGCCATAGGTCATTTTCCCTTGATACAATTCATGAACCTCTTTAGTGCCAGCCATTTCGGTATCCGAAAACTCAGCACACGAAAACAGCATCATAACCAAACCTAATAACCAAACTATGCCTTTCATCGATACCTAAAATTATATACTAGCAAGGTAAGTAAAACAATCGGTACGTATGTTCAAATGCCCAACTCAATTTGGAACACCGCACCCCAAGAGTTATTCTCATTTCGAAGGCTGTATTGGCTATCTCGCACATCGTAAAAGGCACTAATCTGTAACTTAATACGGTGTTTACGCAGGTATTTAGTAGCCCCCAATTCCAGCATTTCTTGGGTGGTAGCCACCGATGCTATTTTTTTATCCGGTTGGAGCCAAGAATAGCGGAAAGCCAATTCGTACATTTTAGGAAAAACGTATGATACTTGGTGGTTAGTACCTTGGCCCACAAACACATACCGCACATCGCCCTCATCATTCATGGTAAACGGATTGGCAGCAGTGCGGCGTAAATATTCCGCAGCATAAGCCCAACCCTTGAATTTAAACATCACATCGGTAATTAGGGTACCCATAGAGCGCTCGGCATACAAAAACTGGCCCAACTGGCCACCGGTGCGCAAAGCCTTGTGGTTAAAACAATAGCCACCCGCTATACTCAATTTTGGCGTTGGCTCGCGCTCTAGGTCACCTTCGCTATAATCCCCATTTGCCAAAAATTTACCCAATGGCAATATTTCTAGCCGGCCAGTATAGGCTAGTCCATCGTTTGTAAAATTGGCGCTACGGCCCTCACCGGTAGTAATAGCTCCCTTAAAGTTGTAATGAAATTTTCCACCAAAATCGCCATAATAATACACCTTTATACCAAAATCCCTATCAATAGTTAGGGCACTGTTCACAATGGAGCGCTCGGCAAACTGCAACTGACCCGATGAGTTCACCCGCTGCCTGTTGCCTGGCAGCTTATTCAATCCGAAACCAAAATGCAACTTTGGTGTCGGTCTGTAATAAATAATAGCATCGCGAACAATGTTGGCCACCCCTGAATTTTCAAAGTCTTGGTCGCCACGGGTAAAAGAAAGTTGAATACTATAGTCAAGCTTTGGGGTAAGCAAATACCCATCGAAACGCAACCGAAGACGCCGAACGCGAGCCTCCCAACGGTCGACTCCCAAGTCGGTAGCCGACTTGCTGTAATACCCAAGCTTGTTTTGCATCCTGAAACGAAAATTGATATAGAATGTGCTATCTTTTGACATGACTTGCAAGCCCTTGAAATTCTCAATCATGGCTTTTTCATCACTTTCAAGTGAGCTCTGCCCCTTAGCAGTGAATATGGCAGCGAACAATAAGCATGCAACCATTACAAATCTTCTCTTTGTTTTCATTTCTTAATGTTAGCTTAATGCAAATATAGGTAGGCGATTTTTAAATCAAACAGCACCGCCAGTTATCCATATCGCCGTTGCGCCTTTATTAGCCTTTGGGTGCAGTTGGTTATACTATTAATCCGTAATTTTACACCCGTAATTTCATTGATATTGTTATGATTCAGACAGATATATGCATAGTAGGTGCTGGGCCTGTTGGCTTGTTTGCCATTTTTGAGGCCGGACTGTTGAAAATGCGTTGCCACTTGGTAGATGCCCTGCCACAAATTGGCGGGCAACTATCTGAAATCTATCCGAAAAAACCGATTTACGATATACCTGGATATCCAACGGTGTTAGCGCAAGAGTTGGTTGACAACCTAGTAAAGCAAGCCGAACCTTTTCAGCCTACCTATACTTTAGGCGAGCGTATTGAGACATACGAGCGATTAGAGGATAACTCTTTCTTGATTAAAACCAATGAAGGCACCGAAATATACGCCAAAATTATCTGCATAGCTGGTGGCTTAGGTTGCTTTGAGCCCCGCAAGCCAGAAGTTGAAGGACTAGAGCGTTTCGAAAGTGGTAAAGGAATAGCCTACATGGTATTGAACCCTGAAGTATACCGTGGCAAACGGGTAATAATTGCAGGTGCTGGCGACTCGGCATTGGATTGGACCATCTTCTTATCAAATGTTGCTGCCGAAGTTACCTTGGTGCACCGCAGCCAATCGTTCCGCGGAGCGCCCGATTCGGTGGAGAAAGTGATGAACCTAGCTGCCGAAGGTAAAATTCAATTGCTACTTGACTCTAATATTCAAGCACTTAACGGCAATGGCCACCTTGAAAGCGTGAGCTTTACCAACAAGGCCGACGAAGTAACCATGGTGCCAACCGACTTTTTGATTCCGCTTTTTGGCCTGAGCCCTAAACTAGGCCCAATTGAGCATTGGGGATTGAACCTTGACAAGAACGCTATTGAAGTAAACGTG
>CAIOSU010000449.1 GCA_903861055.1 uncultured bacterium | reverse complement strand
GTTGTAACCTTCATTAATCAACTCATCAAAAAGTTTTTGTGCTTCTTCCGTTTTTCCCAATTTGGAGGCATACATAGCAGTGTAGTATTTGGCCTCTTTAACTTCTGGCAACTTGTTTTTAGCTTCAAAACCATGATCTTTAATAAACATGCTAACGTCGTAGGTTTCTTTAAAAGCTTTGTAAGCTTCTCCTTCCCTGCCAGCTTGGCCAGAATCTACAGCTTTGTTGTATAAAATTACCGTTGTAATACCGAGTTTTTCTTGGGCCTCTTCCATAAACCTAGGTTTCTTTTGGCCCGACGCCTCCCCTAGTGTTACTACATTTCTAAGCGCTTTGGTTGCCTCATAAATTACCTCCGGATAGTCTTTCTTCAATTCTACATCTTCGTTAATGAGCAGACTAATGTAGGCACTGTAATACCACGTTTTCGCATCGCTAATAGTTGTCTCATGCACTTCCGCCTTTTTGATAAAATCGTAGGCGGTTCTCAGTGCAGCCTTATCGGTGCCACCGGTTTGCTCGTAAGTGCTAAAATTATTAAATGCTCCAATGGTATTCATGCTTTGGGCCATCAAACTTACTGACAGCGCCATAAAGCATAGCAAAGTAAACAAATTTTTCATACCGTATTCAGGGGTTTTGGGTTTGCTTAATATTATGGTTAAGGTATAGCCAACATCCGCCAAATTGACTGATGTTGGCTTAACATTAATTATTCACCTTCCGTTACCGGGCCAACCTCACCAGGTGATGCTATGCCCTCATCGCCTTCGGTCAATTCTATTTCCTCTGGCAATGCTTGTATTTTGGTAACCGCTGCTATCGAATCTTTTGCATCAAGTTTAATCAACCTTACGCCTTGTGTAGCGCGGCCCATTACCCTCAATTCATCAACGCCCATGCGGATGGTGATGCCCGACTTATTGATAATCATCAAATCGTCTTCGTTGTTCACATCCTTAATGGCAATCAAGTCACCGGTTTTCTCGGTTACGTTAATGGTTTTAACACCCTTAGCACCGCGATTGGTAAATCGGTACTCTTCAAAGTCAGAACGTTTGCCATAGCCGTTTTCCGAAACTACCAAAATGGTTTTCTTCGTTTTAACGTCATTGGCCAATGCTTCTGGCAATTCAGCCTCATCTCCGTTCTCGGCTATAAAGGCCTCCAAGGCTACATTGGTTGCTTCTGCATGCTTCAACGACTCCTGAGAAACACAAATCATGCCAATTACTTCATCGGTTGCACTATCAAAACGTATTCCGGTAACACCTGAAGCACCGCGGCCCATTGGGCGCACATTGCTTTCGTTGAAACGGATACATTTACCACTGCGCACGGCCATCATAATATCTGATGTGCCATCCGTCAATTTGGCTTCCAATAGTGTATCTCCTTCGCGAACCGTAAGGGCAATAATACCATTAGTACGTGGGCGTGAGTATGCCTCCAAGGTGGTTTTCTTAATAATACCGCCTTTAGTACAAAGCACTATGTATTGGTTGTTCAGGGCTTCTTCGCTCTTCAGGTCATAAACATTGATGAAGGCTTTCACTTTATCATCCTTGTCAATATTAATGATGTTCTGTATCGCACGGCCTTTGCTGGTTTTGGTGCCTTCTGGCAACTCATAAACCTTCAACCAGAAACACTTACCTTGCTCCGTAAAGAACAAGATATAGTTGTGCATATCAGCACTAAAGATGTACTCAATAAAGTCCTCTTCGCGGGTAGCGCCGCCACGTGAGCCACGTCCTCCCCTGCCTTGTACCCTAAACTCAGATGAGTTAGTACGCTTAATATATCCCAAATGCGAAATGGTAACCACCACCTTGTCATTCGATATCAAATCCTCAATGTCAATATCTTCGCCAGAGTATACAATAGTGGTGCGGCGTGCATCGCCATACTTCTTCAACACTTCTTGCAACTCTTCTTTAATAATGCTCATTCGCAGGGCAAGGTTACCTTCTTCCAAAATGGATTTCAGGTAAGCAATGCGCTCCATTAGTTCATCATACTCTTGCTTAATCTTATCACGCTCAAGGCCTGTAAGCTTTTGCAAGCGTAGGTCAAGAATGGCGCGTGCTTGAAGTTCCGACAAACTGAAGCTACTCATTAAGCCTTCGCGCGCAATCTCAACAGTTTGAGAGGCACGAATTAGCTTAATTACCTCATCCAAGTGATCGATAGCTATCAATAAACCCTCTAAAATATGGGCACGCTTTTCGGCTTCGTTAAGCTCAAACTTAGTACGGCGAACGATTACATCGTGACGGAAGTCGACGAAGTGAACAATCATGTCCTTCAAGTTCAGCAACTTAGGCCTGCCACCTACTAGTGCAATATTATTTACACCATAAGAGGTTTGCAGCGAGGTGTTCTTGTATAACATGTTAAGCACCACGCTTGCATTAGCATCGCGCCTAAGTTCAATAACAATGCGCATACCTGTTCTATCCGATTCATCGCGGATATCGCTGATACCATCAATCTTATGGTCGTTTACCAACTCGGCAATACGGGCGATAAGGGTGGCTTTGTTTACCTGATAAGGTATCTCGGTTATAATGATACGCTCATGGTTGTTGTGGTCCTCCATTTCGGCAACTGCACGCACCACCACTTTGCCTCGGCCGGTTTCAAAAGCCTGGCGAACGCCTTCGTAGCCATAGATAGTGCCACCCGTAGGAAAATCAGGAGCGGTAACATGCTCCATCAATTCGGCAATCGTAATCTCGTTATTGTCGATGTAGGCCATAATGCCGTTAATAACCTCAGTAAGGTTATGGGGCAATATGTTGGTAGCCATACCTACTGCAATACCCGAAGAGCCATTCATTAGCAAATTGGGTATACGGGTAGGTAATACGGTTGGTTCTTTCAGTGTATCATCGAAGTTGTACTGCATGTCTACAGTATCCATATCGATGTCTTGCAACATCTCTTCGGCTATTTTCTGCAAGCGCACTTCGGTGTATCGCATGGCAGCTGGCGAATCGCCATCTACCGAGCCAAAGTTACCTTGGCCATCCACTAGTGGATAGCGCAGACTCCAAGGCTGGGCCATACGCACCATAGTATCGTAAACCGATGAGTCACCATGCGGGTGAAACTTACCGAGTACCTCACCCACTATACGGGCCGATTTCTTATGTGGTTTGTTGCTAGCCACACCCAACTCGTTCATACCATGCAATACGCGACGGTGAACGGGCTTGAAGCCATCGCGCACATCAGGGATGGCACGCGATACGATAACTGACATTGAATAATCAATGTAAGCTGTTTTCATTTCCTCTTCAATGTTAATGGGGATAATGCTGCCCCCACTTCCTCCTATCGGAATAATGTCTTCTTCCTCTGCCATAGTATTTAAGTCAAGTTAAACTGGTATTCACACAGTTTACAAAAATAACCATTCTGCATGAACTATGTGTTATGGTTATCAACAGGCGTTTATAATGTACCTATGACAAGTTACATTAGGTAAACACCTAAAATTAACAACCAACCTCCGTCCAAAATCCCCTACACCTCCCCCGCCCCACGGTATATAAACCATAATGCAAATGCGACATATAGAGTTAGCTTTACATTGTTAGAGTGTATTTTGGCATCATTATTTTACGTAAAGCTATACATCTGTACTATGGATATGCTGTTTTTGCAAACCACCGTGGGAACACCCATAGAGGCACACAACAAAATTTCGCTTATCGCCTTGTTGTTGAAGGGCGGATGGGCTATGATACCTATTGCACTGTTGTTTATAGCGGCGCTGTATGTATGCATAGAAAGGTACTTAAGCATAGGCAAGGCGGCAAATGTGGAGCAGAATTTTATGCACAACATTAAGGATTTGCTTGTATCGGGTAAGATTGTAGCTGCGCGAGACCTTTGCAAAAAGACCAATACGCCAGTGGCACACATGATGGATAAGGGCATTACCAAAATTGGCAAGCCGATTGAGCAGATTGATTTGTCCATTCGTAGTGTGGCGCGCATGGAGGTGCACCGCTTAAAGCAGGGGCTAGCTTTGTTGGCTGCCATAAGCAGAGCGGCACCACTTGTAGGTGCGCTGGGTACCATAATGGGCTTAATAATGGTATTGTTTGCCATGAGCAACGTGGTTGGCCCAGTTGATTTGGGAATGTTTGCTAATGAGCTGTATGAAGCGCTGGTTCCCTTATTTGCGGGCTTGGTGGTGGGCATAATAGCATACATTGGATATACGGTGCTTAGCCTCATGGTAGGCAATGCAGCCCATCAAATGGATGTTTCGGCAGTAGCATTTATTGACATGCTTCAAGAACCTGCGTGATAGCCATATACCAGAAACAACGAAATAACCGTTTATTAAAAACTTGGTAGGATTATTGGAAGGTGTTACGGAGAAAAGTTTAAAGAAAGGATTAGGGATTTTATGGAAAACAAGAACCGCCTGCATCATACTATAAATTATACTACCAACGCAACTTGACTAATTGTTACGCTATGAGCACAATGGAGCTTAAATACCATGAGGAATACGAGTACGAGCGAGAAAACCGCCGTGCATCGCGCATTATTACTACCACCATTATGTTGATTTTACTGCTACTGTTGTATTTCTTAAACCAAGGCGAAAGCGGCGGCGGCGGTGGTGGTGGCAACGGCGAGGTTGGTATTATGTTTGGTGCTATTGATGCCGGTACTGGCGAGGTGGTGGCAATGGATATGTCGACCACTATGGCGGAGAATGCTACTATACCGCCGCCAGAGAGCGAACTAGCTGCTGCACCATTAACTGCTGATAACAATGATGTGGTAACCCAAAGCCACGAGGAAGCGCCCGTAATTGCAGATGCCAACAAGCCAAAACCTACCCCAACCCCACCGGTAAAACCAGTGGAAACTCCAAAACCTACCCCAGCTGCTACTAAACCAGTTGAAACACCTAAGCCTAATCCAAAACCAGCTGATACCCCGAAACCTTCACCCTCGAAACCCGCTGAACCTACGGTAATACCCGGCTCTACTTTTCCGAAAGGGGGTGGTAAGGGCACTGGTGGTGGCTTAGGCAACCAAGGCAACCCAAATGGCACCGGCACTGGTACTAGTGGTACTGGTGGTGGCGATGGTGGCAATGGCCCAGGAACTGGCGGTGGCAGTGGCAGTGGCAACGGACCTGGCTCAGGCATTGGAGATGGACCAGGTAGCGGCCCCGGAAGTGGCGGCGGCACAGGTGGTGGTACTGGGTACTCTCTTGGCAACCGCAAGCCGACCAAGCAAATAACCCCCGTAAGCGATCAAAGTAAATTTGGTACTGTGCGCATCAAGATATCTGTAAACAGCCTAGGTAAAGTTATCAGTGCTGTATATAGTGCCAGTGGCTCTACTACTACTGATAGCTATTTGGTGGCCAAGGCTAAAGAGGCAGCCTTAAAATGGGAATGGAGCCCCGACCCGCAAAACCGCCCAGAGCAAATCGGTTACATCGACTTTAAATATACTGCGCAATAACAATCGCATTAACTTTGTCGCATGAATTATGCAGAAACGGTGCAGTGGCTATTTGCTCAGTTGCCTATGTTCCAGCGCGTGGGTGCTTCCGCTTTTAAGAAAGACCTTACCAATACCCTTAACCTGATGGCTTTGCTGCAAGAGCCACAGCACCAGTTTAAAAGTGTGCACATAGCAGGCACCAACGGCAAAGGTACCACGGCGCACACTTTGGCGGCCATCTTTAC
>CAIOSU010000448.1 GCA_903861055.1 uncultured bacterium | reverse complement strand
TTTTCTATGCCTGCTGCCATAGATATTGGGTCACGCATTGGCACCAAGTAACCGTATTTCCCATCTTGCAGCAACTCACTTGGCCCAGTTGGACAATCAGTAGCTACTGGCGTGCAGCCGCACATCATAGCTTCAACCAGCACATTAGGTAGCCCCTCTAGATGAGATGAAAGCACAAAAACATCGGCATACAAGAAGTACTTCAGTGGGTTCTCTACATAACCCAATAGGCTTACTACATCTGACAAGCCAAGCTCGATAATCAACGCATTTAGCTCTAGCCGCAATGGCCCATCTCCCAGAATAATTAAACGGGCACGCCTTCTGCCCACCAATTCCTTCATTGCACGGATTAAATCTTCAAAGCCTTTCCAAGTAGCCAACTTGCCAGCGGCAATCAATACCGGAACATCTTTCAAAACCAGCCATTCGTGCTCCACCTTTTCCTTCATGCGCTGTCGCGAAAACTTGTCGTCAACTATGTTGTAAATACAGACATGCGGTGCCGCATCGAACACGCGCCGGTATTGCTCCACCATGTCCTTAGAAACGCATGTATGTGCATCTGCTCGCCAGCTAACGCTTTGAACCAATTGCTTCAATATCCACCGTTTCGTAAACGGCACTCTTGAATATGTATCAAACGGCGTTACACGGGAGGAGCAACTTATCTTTGCGTTAGATCCGGAAGTAATTGCGGCGAGTAACACAACCGCGTTCAAATGGTCTTCGGCGGAAAAAACTACATCTGGTTTGGTAGTTCGGAAATATTTCCAAAAAGGCAACAACATTCCTCGGGTTTGCGGTTGGTTCCAGAAAAGCACTTTAACTTTAGTCAAATTCGGAAACTCAAACACTGGATCAAGATAACCTACTATTAAATCAACATCGTAACCATTATCGGAAAGCGCACGCGCGAACCTCATTTGTGCAAGAGGGACCCCCGCAATGGCGAAACGGGACATTACCACTGAAATTTTCATCGCAAAGACTCATCCGCTAAGATTAGCGCTAGCCTATCCCTATCTGCAGTAAATGAATATTTGTCTAAATAAATCGCACGCAGTTCTTGGTCGCATGACTTTAGAGGATGGTTTTGAGCGCAATTGATTGCTTCTACAAATTCGTCCGACGTCACACATTCCCATCCGACAAGTCTCATTACATCCTCATAACCGGAGAAAGCCTCAGGTGTACCAATTATTTTCTTTCCAAACATTAATGCCTCAGCAACCTTAGTCTTCATACCAGATCCATCAAAGATTGGGGCTATTACAAAGTGAGAATCGCGATACCAGGGTACTAGACTATCAACCGCTCCAATTAACTTAACTTTGCCAGTCAACTCTATAATATTTTTTAGATCTTCAAAGCCCCTCCCCACAATATATGTAGTGATATTTATACGAGGTACTACATTCTTAACAAACCATATGATACCGGAGCGATTAGCATAGAACCCGCCCCCTACAAACAAGGCGAACTTTTCACCCGGCGCAACTTGACAAGCTGCAATGCCCGAAGGCAGCCTATCTTGAAGTGCAATTGAAGAGATATGTGTTGCCTTACGACCGTAAAGTTTATTGAGCAGGCGACTGTCTCTCTCACTAAGGCAAATTAATTTGTTGCTATAACAAACAGACTTTCTTTCGGCCAGATAATTCACAATCATTACCACAACAGCATGTAAGGTTTTCGCCTGCTTAACTGAACCCCAAAAAAAACGAGCCTCAACGTTATGAAAGAACGTGCAGATATTGACATCTGGCAATCTTTGTTTAACAATTTTTACAAACGCACCAAAGTTGGACCCATCTACAAAAACCATACCAACTTTCTTAGCATCGATAGTTTGAAGAGCTTTAGATATCGTAGCATTATCCAATCCATCTAAATGGCCAAGAAAAGTGTTGAAGATTGACTTAAAGCCCTGAAGACGACTACGATTCAATTCAAAGAGTACCAACCGCTCCCCATAAATATCCCTAAGTGCAT
>CAIOSU010000447.1 GCA_903861055.1 uncultured bacterium | reverse complement strand
AGGCTTGTTAAAATCCCTATCGTGGCGGCTTTCGGCAAAGCGCTGGTGTGCTAGGCGAATGGTCATTTGGTCATAAGCGGCGTTGTTGCCCGTGTGGGTTACACTAAGCAAGTTCATCATCCACTCTTGTGGGCCATAGTACCACTCGGCGCTGCGTGGCAAGCCATTGCGGTAGCGCAATAGACGGTCGTAGCGGTTGTAGTTGCTGGTAGTGCTGTATTGAAAAGTATAGCCCAATTCCCACTTGTCGCTAGGCTTATAGCGTAGTTTTTGTAACAGGTTTATCTGGCTATAGCCCGTTTTGCGCTGCACCATTGGGTCGTCATTGGTAACTACACGGTCCACACTATCCATTCTTACTACATACTCATTGCGTAGGTATTCGTTGGGGCCATGGCTGCCCATGCGCAGGTCGCCAAAGTTTGAATAGGTAAAACTGGTGAGCATGGCAAACTTTTTCCAACCCACGCCTACATCAAAATGGCCTGTCATTTCGTTGGCTGCCGATGAATAACGGGCCGTTGCACCGCCCGTTACCAATGGATTATCGGTGGTGGATAGTTTAGGGGTAAGCGTGTAAAAACTCATTACACCTGCAATAGCATCGCTGCCATAGTTTACCGAGCCTGGGCCAAAAAGCACTTCGGTGCGCTCAGTGGCAAAGGCATCCAGCGAGATAAGGTTTTGCACATTACCGCTGCGGAAAATGGCCGTGTTCATGCGCACTCCGTCTATAGTGATGAGCAATCGGTTGGTAGCAAAGCCCCGTATCATGGGGCTACCACCGCCATATTGGCTTTTCTGTATAAACACTTCGCCACTCATTGCCAACAAATCGGCTGTGGTCTGTGGCTGTTGCAGCGCAGTGGTTTTACTACCAATAACGGTTACTTTGTTCGGCACATCGCGTTGGGTTTGTTGCCAGCGCGAGGCGGTAACCACCACCCGGTCAATAGCCACATCGGTAGCAACCAAAAAAAGGCTTTCCGATTTGGTAAGCTCCTTGTAGCTCAATACCTGAACGGCATAACCCAACGAACGAATAATAATGGAATCGGCACCTACAAATGCGCTTACATCTGCTTGGCCTTGTTGGTTGGTGGTAGCAAAGGCTTCTGGCTTGTTGCTACTTAACGTTACGGCCTCTAGTGGCTGTAACGTTTCCTGATCTTTCAGAGTAACGGCTTGTGCAAAAAACAATAATGGAGCCATTAGAAATGGCACCAAAGCACATAATATTTTCATAATGCTTTTTTATGAGTCAACAATAATGGCATGGCCATGAAGCCACGAACACCTCCGCAAATACTATTTGCAAGTGCACATAGCTGCCAATGCCAAAGTATTTATGTGCTCATAATTTCTGGTGGAGGAGCTACCGGAACGGCTGGCTGGTTTAGTGATGCTCCTGCAAGGGAATATCTTAACACGCTGCTGCTAGGCAACGGCATTTGTAAGGTAACTATCTCAATGCAGAAAATATCTTTTGTAAAGTTATTGAATTGAGCGTTTCGTTCTTGCTGAATGGGGTCTGTGCCCAATACATTGGCTACTAATGAAGCAAGCTGGCGGTTAAGTTTTGTTTCGTCGTTATCCCAATACAGCCAATACTGAATGGTGTCGTTGCCTATGCTATCGGCATATACTATATCGTACATTTGGCCTTGGTACTCAAACTCCTTGTGGTGGTGCCAGTTTAGTTTGTTGGCCGCATCGTGCTTTGAAATGGTCAGCGGTACCAATTCGGTACAATTGATACCGGCTATCATTTTGCGCTTTACCTGTTTTTTTACCACCCGTGCTTGATACTCAATACTGGCGTACCTGCCTACAAACGGAAGTAGAAAAGTGCAAAGTAACAATATGGCGATAACTGTTTTCAAAGCAAGGATAAAGATAGCCATTTT
>CAIOSU010000446.1 GCA_903861055.1 uncultured bacterium | reverse complement strand
GCACCGGGCGTATGCATTTATACAACTGATATTGCAGGCTCGGCCGGATATTCCACTACCGATTTTGGAGGGTTACAAAAAACATCGGCTGCGGCTCCGATAGTTGCAGGTATAGCAGCCTTGCTATTGAGCAAAAACAATAGCATGACTTGGGAAGAGGTGCGCACCACCTTACTGAACAGTGCCGATAAAGTGCATAGCGGCGAGTATAACTATAGCCACGATGCCGCAAAGGCTGGCCACAGCCGCGAAATGGGGTATGGCCGGGTAAATGCCTTGAAAGCCTTGGGCGAAGTACCCGTGGGTGTAAGCGATGAGCCTACCTTTGAGCTGACAAATAACATTAAAGTGGTAAACCCTGTACAAAACAACCAAGTGGAGATTTTTTACCCCGGCACATTGCTTGAGCAGGATTTGCAAGTAGGTATTTATGATATGAACGGTCGTTTAATGAAACAGCAGTTGTTGGGCCGCCATGAGGAGTTTGTATCCATTGATGTGTTTGACATGACCCCAGGTATGTACTTTGCGCGGTTTATGTATCGCGAAGACGAGCTGGTGCAAACCGTGAAGTTCGTTAAGTTGTGGTAATTCATTAAGGCACAAGACACAAGACAATTTTCAATTTTGAATGTTCAATTTTGAATTCGAACCGTAAAGTATGAAGCAAGCGAAGCGCATATCTATTTTTGGCTTAGGGGCTATAATTGTTACGGCAGCGTTTGCTTTCCGCTCAGAGAGCACAGATCCGTTTTATTATGCTAATGGGCAAAAGTTATATTGGCAGTTCCAGTATGACATGTATGCTTTCCGTACGGTTGATGACGATACGTTTAAGCAAGTTTTAGATACTGCCGTTGTTGACAGGGTCGAGTTTAGGAGCGGATATCCTGATAAGTTACAGTTGGTTGTTTTTAGCCGCAATAGCAGCAATTGGCAGCGCTTGCAGGTAATTGACGATATAGAACGTGATGGCACTTTTAGCCGTTCGTTTCCGGTGGTAACCATGTTTGATAACACACCCTCCGAAGCCGGCCTTTGGTATGTGGCAGATGACATGCTTATGGTTATGTTCAAAAACGATAGCATTCGCCAGGCTCATTTATCGCGCATTTTAGATGAGTATAATCTCACACAGGTAAACGACCCAAGCACCTTACCCTCTGGAGGCAACTATGCCTACATTCTTAAGTGGGACGATTCGGACACCACCGTGGCAAATAGCGTTGAGCTCAGCCGTGAAATGTTTGAGCAAGACAGTGCCGTACTTTGGTCTGTTGAACCTAATTTGATACGCGGCTATGAGCCAGTTTGGATAGAGGATAATGACACTGCCGAAACAACCACGGATGTATACAATGTCAATAGTGAATCGACTGCCCCAACTTTTTATGTGTTCAATCAAGACGGGCAAACGTTGCAAGCGCACTTTAAAGTAAAAGAATCGCGCTATTACTTTAGGGTGTACGACCTTTTTGGCCGATTACTTATTGAGCGTCACTTGTCATCTGAAACTACAAGTGCCAACATAAACATCAGCCACCTTTCGCGGGGCATTTATTTCAGTACGCTAGAGACGTTGGATGGTAAGCCCTTTGCCACTCTAAAGTTCGTAAATGAGTAGCGCGCTTTAAAAGCTACAAATAAAAAAAGCCGTCATCCTTTCAGATGACGGCTTTTCAGCTTTAGAACTGCTTACGATCAAGGAGCAGGAACAAGAACCCTGTCAATTGCATGTATCACGCCATTGTTGGCTTGTACGTCAGTTGCAATGATATTGGTTACCCTGTTAGAACCATCAGTGATTTTAGCACCACCAGTAAGGCCGATAGTGAAAGTACCACTGCCTAGCGGAGTTACCACTTGGCCTTCGGTTAGGCTACCAGCCAATACGTTTCCGCTAACAACGTGGTAGTTAAGAACCGCTTCAAGTGTTGCTGTTGGTACATCATCCAAAGCAGTTAGGCCCAATTCGGTTAACAATGCTGCAAATGCATCGTTGGTTGGGGCAAATACTGTCAAAGGACCAGCGCCTGATAGAGCAGCTACATAATCCGTTGTCAAACCTGGACGGGTTATTGCTGCTACCAATGTGCTGAAGTTAGGGTCAGCTAGTGCAAACGTTGGCAAAGTTGGCAAACCAATTACAGTGTTCACCTTGTGTACTACACCGTTAGATGCATTTAGGTTTGCTGCAGTAACGGTTGAAGTACCATTCAAAACTACACCACTTGCAGTGCTTACATACACTTTCAAGTTGCTAGTAGTAGTACCGTAAGTAGCCAAAGTGTTCTTGTAACCGGTAGTTAGGTCAGTGCTCAACAATTTGCCAGCCACTACGTGGTTAAGCAATACTTGTGTAAGCAATGCATTTGGTACGTCTTCAAGAGTTGCAAAACCGTTGGCGCTCAAAAATGCGCTAAATGCTGCATTAGTTGGTGCAAATACAGTTAGGTTACCATCAGCACTCAATTCGTCGGCAAGGCCAGCTTTTACAACTGCAGCTACCAATGAGGTAAGGCTAGTGTCAGTTTGTGCCAATTCAACAATGTTCGGGGTGGTGGTGTTTTTGTCGTCATCTTCGTCGTCTTTGCTGCACGATACGAATGCCATCGATGTGGCCAACAACATCATCAATACTAGAGGGATTCTGTTAAACATGTTTTGTGGTTATGAGTTAAGAATACACCTTTAACAGGATGTGTTGAGGTTTGTTTAGCCAAATAGTAAAAATGCTAAACTAAATTTGCCAATGTATTGATAATGAACGAATTAAATTTAACTGGTTAGGTAACGTTTCATATCCTCTTATCTTATCAAGGTTACCTGCCCGGACTCTACTAGCTCTTTTCCATCTGCCAGTACGAGCTTAAATATGTAGCTGTATACGCCCATATCCATTTGTTCACCTTTCGATGTTCCATCCCAAGGGAAAGTATTGTCGTAGATTTTCTGTCCCCACCGATTGAAAATCTGGAATGCACTCACCGTTACCCCACTTTCCTTAATGATAAAAAAACGATCGTTTACGCCATCTTGGTTAGGCGTAAAGGCTTTAGGTATCCAGTAGGCGTTCGGGAATTTAATGTCGATGAAGATGGAATCCCTAATAAGGCAACCTTGCGAATAAACCTCTAAGATGTATACTTGGTCGGCTTCGGGACTAACGATAGGGTCGGGGCAGTCTAAGCACGAAATGTTTACAGGCGGCCCCCAACCAAACGAATCAATAGGCGGTACATTCAAATCAATGGTGGCGCCTAGGATGGCACTCTCCCCGAAATTGAAGCTAGAATCGGGTGTGGCAAATAAGTCAAAAGTGGGTAAGTTTGGCTGGGCGGTAGTAACAGTATTGGAGCTTGCTGTGCAGCCATTTCCATCGGTAACCGTAACATCAAAGTTGCCTAAATTAAGCACGGTAAGTTCTGGGTTGCTGCTGCCATCGCTCCAGTTGTATACCACAAAAGGCTCGGTTGTATTAAAGGTAGCCCCTTCTCCTGGGCATATATAGGCCGTATCAGGCGCTATACTAACCGTTGGGTTGGCACCCGAAAGCACATACACCGAATCTCTACGGAAACAACCTTGGTCGTTTACGCGCACTATGTACAAAAAGGTATCAATGGTGCCTGCAGGTATGTTTGCCACAGGGTTTGAGCTGCTGGTTGTATTTAGAAAAGTAGTGGCATTTGCAGGCTCGGCGGTCCATACAAAGGTTGGCGCAAAGCCTGTGGTAGTGGGTGTTCCTCCTAGGGTAGCACTACCGCCTTCGCAAAGTTTGGCCGTATCGCCACCGTCGGCATCAGGGCTAGGATTAGCAACCAAAAATATGTCTTGGGGTAGGGCAGGGTTTCCACAAAAATCGAATGCGGTGCAACTTACAAAGGCATCAGTTTCAGTGGTAAAGGTAATAATAGAGTCAGTTTGACCGTCGCTCCACACATAAGTATACGGCGGCACGCCCCATTCAGGGAAAGCGGTAAGCGTAACAGTATCGCCTGCGCAAATGGTATCGCGGCTAAGGGTAATCACGTTTTCAATAGTGCGCGCTTCAATAGTTACTGCCCAATAATGGCCACGGGCGCATTTATATCCGCACACATCCCCATCGCATTGTAGCTCTGAGTTCAACAACTCAAAATCCATAAAATAATCGGGGCATTGTGGCGGTATGCAATTTAAAAAGTTGGGGTATTGCAGTGCACTGGCTCCTGGTACTAGGTTAGGGTCGGTAGTGCAAGTACCAATGAATGGCGGTGCTGCCGGAGCGCAAGTGAGCGGACCAGTAGTGCTTGGGCAATCAAGGCTGCGTACTTCCATCCTTACATCCTGAAACTGGCAAAACGGCGGTTGCAAAGGCGGTGTGCCACAAGTAGCCGAAAAAGTATTCTCGTATTCGATATCAATCTTGGTATTTACAATATCGCTCATGCCTGGCACTTGCACGGTAAGTTGGTAGTTGCAGGTGGCAGGGGTATTGCTAAAGGCCATATTGGCGCTGAAGTTACCTTGTGGGTCGGCTTGCGAGAAAACACCTAAGCTATCTTTACCTGTTACCAATGGGTCAATATACAGTGGGTATCTTACATTAGGGTCGTTGAGGAAAGCAACAGGAACGTATAATTGCAGGGAGTATGAAGCACCATTTCCTGCACCGAGAATGGGAAACGATTTTCTTGAAAGCTTATATCCACCCTTAGTACCATAGCCATATCCGTCATAAAATGTCGCTTCATGGATAATAAACTGTAAATCTCCTTCCTTACCTTTTACCTCTATGTCTCCTACGAACAAGCCGTCTTGATTAAAATAACCATTGCTGTTACTATAATCTATAAATTGCTCTGCCTTATCAACGGAGAGCAATTGCTCAAAAACCAAATACTCAGAATTGCTTGGAGTGTTTGGTTTTTGCATAATGATAAAGTTTGTCTTGATGCCACCACGCTTAAAAATGTGCTGAATATGAATATCCTGCCAAGCATCATTGATCAAAACGCCATCATTGCCCAGATTTTTGTTGGTTTCATTCAAGCTGCCAATATTGGTTTTGGCGCCGTTGCTAGAAAGGTAGAACGCTTCTAATGCGGTGTTAAAAGTAAAGTGGCCTTTATCAGTTTTTATGCTAGTTCTATTCAATGCGCTATTATACTTGTACAAAACTGGATCGTTGTTGCAAGTATAAATAGCATTATTAGCATCCTTCATCCGATGATCCAACGTTACCCAATACCCATCCTCGTTTTTATAATGCAACGGAAAGTATGATGATTGGCTATAATGGTGCTTGCTGTTAGTGCCAGGCTCCACAAAAAAACGGGTGTAGCGGGTGCGCTTTCCTATCTCTTCGTAGCAATTGGTGCACTGGGCATTAAATGGCACAATGCCAAACTCGGGGTGGTTGCGCAAGCTATCCGGAAACAGCGCAGGCTCCTTACTGATGTCCATTTTTACATCGGGCGTAAAGCTGTAAAAGTTGTACACCTTTGGCTGCATGGTTGAGCCATCGTTTTCCTTTTGGGCATATAGCGATGCGAATGTGCCTAGCGCCAAACAAAATATCAATAGCCTCATCATTATCTTATCAGGGTTAGGTGCCCTTGTTTTTCAATAGGTAAACCATTCACATCCTTAGCCTGGATGAAATAAATAAAAGTACCGAAGTTTTGCAACGCCCCTTTGTAGCTTCCATCCCAACCGCGGCTTAGGTCATTAAGCTCGGTTAGGTCGCTGCTTTCGTACACCAACTCGCCCCAACGGTTATATATCTTAATGGTATAATCGGATAGGTTTTGGGCGAATATGGTAAAATGATCGTTTAGTCCATCATTGTTAGGCGTAAAGGCTGCTGGTATTTTTATCGTGTTTTCGCAATCAAAGCTTTCTGCATTAAACACATACAAGGTAGCACAACCCAAGCCGCCAGGGGTGTATTGGGCGGTGTAAATACCTGTTTCGGTTACTTGTATGCTGCGGGTAGTTTCGCCTGTGCTCCACAAATAGCTGCTGCCGGCTACATCGGGTAGTTGCAATACCAAGTCTTTATTGATACAGATAAACACCGTATCCTCCTCTGTTTGCTCAATGCTCACGGTTATGGCGAGGGTGTCCTGCGCTTTGCAGCCGGTAGTTAAATTCTCCGATGCTAGAATGTAATTGATATTGGCATTAGGCCTAATGCTCTGAGTAAGTGCTGCGGGGTCGTTTAGGCCTGTAGTTGGGGTCCAAGTAATGTTACTACCATTGGTAGTGGCTTGTATATTAACCACCTCACCAAGGCAAACATCGGCATCATCGCCAGCATCAATAGTTGGGCTGGGCAGTATTCCAAGATTTACTTTGCCCGTATTGCCGCAGCCTGTGGGGTTACTTACTATTACCTCCACGGTTTCGCTTTGGATAGGGTAATAAACGGTAGATTGGGTAGTGTCGCCGTTGCTCCAGCTATAGCCTAGGCCCGAAGTAGTAGAGTAGAACACGCTGCCTGCCCAAACCCTAGGCTGCAATGGAGCCGTAAACAAGCCACCCATTACGGCGCAAGGGTGCAGATTTATCAATCCATCGGTGCTAATGGGGTTGCCAAAACCAGTTGCCGGACGAAAACGCACGTTGTTGCCATTGTTTACATGTACATATATGCCCAGCGTATCGCCTGCGGGCAACGATTGGAATATCTGTATTGGGATGATAGTACCGAAGTTGCCTGCAACTGGATTTTGTACTATAGTTGAGCCCCAGAAGAGCCAATCTGCAGCAGTAGTTTCATGGCCTTGGTATGATCCGTTGCGTAAGTATATGCTCACATCCAATGGCGTATTGCTCAAAGATGCACCTACTGATATGGAATCTATGGTTACTTCGGTTATCGATGTTACATCAAACATGAACCCCTTGGTGTTAGATGTAGCGTTGAAAGTTGTTTCCAATTCCCTTGGCGAAGGGTCGATTTGGGCAGTAAGCCTTACTGGCTGGCCGGCACAAACGGTAGTATCGTCGGCCAACACCACTTCTAACAATGAAACTACTTCAACGTTAAAGCTTACGGTATTGCCACCACATTTATTCAGTGCAAAATTGCTAAGCGTTGCGGTTCCTACGGAATCGAATACCACTAAAATCTCGTTGTTTGATGTATCTACAACCCTACCAAAATTGGCTTCCCAT
>CAIOSU010000445.1 GCA_903861055.1 uncultured bacterium | reverse complement strand
TTTCTTCAATGTCGTCTTCCTCCGAATGCACCTCACTCTGGATCGAGACACTGTCTTCCTCTTCTGACCCGTAGTCACTCATTTGTATAATAGAATATAGAATAATTTTATATTCAATTTTCGAGAGGTGACCATAAAAAACAATTCAACCATCACAAGTTTACGATCACAAGTTTACGGCGTTCTCAAACACACTGCTGTGCCCAAGGGTAATTTCATTCAATTTTTGCCAGCGGCTGTTGCTCACAAAAAACGAGGCTTGCATTTTAAGATTTAGCTTAAAAGTAGCGGCAACAGCCACGTGTAGGTCGTTAAACGTTTGCGTGCCTTTAATTTCAATCTCGCGAACTACATCTTCTAGTTCATCCACATACACGCCAATAGTATAAATGCTCATACCCTAAAACTTGGTTATAATACAAATTTACGCAATTAGGGGAAAGGAGTAAAAAATAAAATCATCCAAAAAGATAAAATGAAAAATCAGACCAACCCCAACTCTTTGCCCTTCTCCAGCATAAAGGCAAAGGCTGCTTCGCGGTTGTTGGCTATATCACCATCCATAATGGCATCTTTAATGGCTACTTTAATAATGCCTACTTCTCGGCCAGGGCCAATATTGAAGTGTTCCATTATCTCTTCGCCACTAATAGGGGGCTGCCAGTTGCGTACGTGGTCTTTCTCTTCTACCTCTTTCAGCTTTTGGCGCACCAGCTCAAAGTTGCTGAGGTAGCGTTCCATTTTCTTGGCGTCTTTGGTAGTGATGTCGGCCTCGCACAGCTTCATCAGGCTGTCAATATCGTCACCGGTTTCAAACAATAGGCGGCGTATGGCGCTATCAGTAATGTTCTCTTTGCTTAGGCTAATGGGGCGAAGGTGCAGCAATACCATCTTTTGCACAAACTTCATCTTATAGTCGAGCGGCAACTTCAGACGGCGGAAAATATCGGGCACCATTTTGGCCCCTATCGCATCATGCCCATGAAACGTCCAGCCGTGGCCTTCTTCGTATCGTTGGGTGCGGGGTTTGGCAATGTCGTGCAATATGGCACCCCAGCGCAGCCAAAGGTCGTCGCTGGTGCGGCACAGGTTATCTAGCACCTGTAGGGTGTGGTAAAAGTTGTCTTTGTGGGCTTTGCCTTTGTGCACCTGCACACCATGCAGCTTTACCATCTCAGGGAAAAAGTGATGCAGCAAGCCAGTATCGAACAGCAGTTTAAAGCCTGTGGAAGGCATAAATGTCTCGATAATTTTGTTCAATTCGGTGGTAACGCGCTCTTGGCTAATTATTTTCAGGCGTGGGGCATTGCGCGTAATTGCTTCCAAAATATCAGCGTCAATCGTAAAATCCAATTGGGTAGCAAAGCGGATGGCTCGCATCATGCGCAGCGGATCGTCGCTAAACGTAATATCAGGGTCAAGTGGTGTGCGAATGACGCCTTGCTGTAAATGCTGGATGCCACCAAACGGATCCACCAATTCGCCCAATCCTTCGGGGGTAAGCTTTATGGCCAAGGCGTTGATGGTAAAATCGCGGCGGTTTTGGTCGTCTTGTAGCGTGCCGTCTTCTACTACAGGTTTACGACTGCTGCGGTCGTAGCTTTCTTTGCGGGCACCAACAAACTCTACATCCATTTCCAGCACATTGAACATGGCCGTGCCGAAGTTTTTGAAGAAGTTTACCTTCGGGCTTGATTTGAAGTGCTTAGCCGCTGCGTGTGCCAAATCAATGCCACTGCCTAAGCAAACAAAGTCAATGTCTTTGGTGGGGCGGTTAAGTAGTAAGTCGCGCACATAGCCGCCTACGGCGTACGCTTCAATGCCTAGTTCGGCAGCGGCCTTTCCCACAGCAACAATAATTTGCTGTTCGGCAGGGCTCACGTAGTTGTGAAAATCGGTATTGAGGGTGCGCAACGTCATCATTAGGGACGGCAAAGTTAATTATTTTAAGCTCATGGCTAGATATAATGAAGGGAGGGTGTTAAAATTAGTCGGTAGGGTAAAAAATCCAATTGGCTAAAACAAAAAATCCCCAGACCGAAGGACCAGGGATTTTTTGCATTATCGTGATACAGGTATCCTAATTTAGTAAACGGTGTTTTGTGGATCCCAGTTGGCCCAACCTTGGGTCCAATCGGTGGTGCCATCAAAAGCACCTCTGTAAGTTACTTGCTGAAAAAAACTATTGGATAAGTTGCTATTACTAAAAGATGCCCCACTTAATAGCGGCGAACCAGTCAGCGGTTGGAAGTTGGGATTAGTTAAGTTAAAAGCATCAGTAAGCTGCACATCGCTATTGTTGGCCAATACACTGTTGTTTCTGCTGGCATTGTTAAACCAAGCCGCAAGGTCATAAGAGCTTGACAAGTCAATGGCAAAATTTTCGGTGCATCCAGCAATAATGGTATTTTCTATTTGAACGCTGCCATTGTCTAGGTTACCTTCTGTGTTTTTGGCTACATACAGCCCTTCAGGAAAACCAGTTACAACTGAGTTATACAGCTTGAGATTAGATAACCTACGCAAATGCAAACCAGTGCGGAATTGGGTACTAATGGAGGTTGACCCTGTAAAGTTTGGGCCATACAAACTTACATTGCAAAACACTGGGCTGGTAAATGGGGTTGCGCTGCTACCGGCAGGGTCGTTATCGCTTTCAAAGCCATTCGATGCCGAAGCATCGGCGATATTTGGGTCGCGTAGGGATACCAAAAACTGCAAGTTGCCTGAGTATCCATTATCGGTGTCAAAATCGTCGTCCCATCCTCTGAAAGCAATTAAATGGCTGGCATTTACATTACCACCAAACCATTCATAAGAATCGTCGCCAGAGTAAGAAACTTGCACGTATTCTATTACCGTTTCGCTGCCTACAGCCGCTAGGGTTAGACCATTGATCTCTTGGTTTGGCTGAAACGGAATACCTGCAAACTCAATTCGAACATATTTGATGATACCTGAATTATCGCTAGCATTGTTGCCTCCAAATGTGGCATCAGTGCCGCCTTCTACTATGCCTTCGTTGCCTGGCAAGTTGGTAGGTGCGTTTCCGCACACAATCAAACCGCCCCAATCGCCATAATCACGGTCGCCAGGAGCCTGGCTAGAGGTAAACACAATCGGTTTAGTTGCGGTGCCTTCGGCAATAATTTTTGAATTGCGCTCAATTATTAAGGATCCTTTAGTGTTTTTATCGCCCTTTATAACCGTGCCTGGCTCAATGGTAAGCACTGCACCCGAGCGCACATATACAAACCCTTTTAACAGGTATATACTATCTTCATAAAAACGGAAGTCGGCCTCCGTAATACCCTCAACTGTTACCGTGTTGCCGCTTCTTGAAAGGGTAAATGATTGTTTGTTATCCGCATATTCACAATCGCCGCTGCTGCTTTTAGCATCTGGGTCGTAGTTAAGGGCATTAGGATCAGTACATCCCTCTTTGCCACATGCCGATATAAATAAGGTAGTTACGGCCAAAATACTCCAAAAAAATAACTGTGTTTTTTTCATTGTGGTGTTTCTTAAAATTTATAAATAAATCCAGCGGTTATATACACGCCTTCACGGTAACTCATGATATCCTCATCAACTCCCGTAATTTTTGCATCACTGTTAGAGTCTTGTATCAATTGCATTTTACTATTTAGCATGTCTTGTATGCCTGCTTTTATTTGCCAGTGCGTGCCGAAGCCTTTGCTCACGGTTAGGTCTAAAACGTTTCGGGGCATTTCGTAAATATCAGGGTTTATGGCAGTACCCACGGCAAATAGACGCTTACCAATTACATTGTACAACACGTTAAGCTGCAGCTGTTTTTCGGGCAGTTCGTAAAATACGCCAAGGTTTATAATAAAAGGCGATTGGCCCATCATGGGTCGGTTTTGCTCTTGCCCTACTGCTTGTGCGCCCAGCGCTACAGTGCTGTAAATATATGCTGCGTTGGCTACTACGGTTATATTACCCGCTTTACTGTTTGCGCCAAGGTTAAAGGTTTTCCGGGCCTCTAGCTCTATGCCCAAGTTGCGGCTAAAATCGGCGTTGCCGAAAGTGAAATCTTTGGTGCCTCCCGAGCCGCCCCCCGGCACAAAAAACATTTCAATAGGGTTTATAAAGTGCTTGTAAAACAGTGCCGCACTAATCATTTCACCGTTACTAGGGTAGTACTCCCACCTTAGGTCTAGGTTATGAATATCGGGTGTTTTCAAATCCTCGTTGCCATATACGTTCATATTGAACTGGAAATCGTAGAATGAAAACGGTGCT
>CAIOSU010000444.1 GCA_903861055.1 uncultured bacterium | reverse complement strand
TGTGAGGATAATAGGAATGTGGATGGATATGATGTAACGGATTGCCTTTTTAAGATTGATGTAAATGCGGCGACCCATGGCTATAGCATCTAGCATTTGCGATAGGTCGTCATTAGTGAGAATCAAAGATGCTGCTTGTTTGGCTATCTCTGTTCCTTTCTTACCCATAGCAATGCCAATATGCGATGCTTTTAAAGCCGGTCCATCGTTTACACCGTCTCCTGTCATTGCTACTATTTCATTATTGGCTTTAAGCGCGTTAATTATTTTGAGTTTAGCCTCTGGAAACATCCTGGTAAATACCTTTGTCGTAGCTACACGTTTTTGTAGCTCACTATCAGATAGTTGCATCAATTCATCGCCATGAATACTTTTATCCCAACCTACAAATCCTACTTGCTTGGCTATAGCGGCTGTAGTTTCTGCATTATCGCCGGTTACTATTTTCACGTCAATGCCTGCTTTATAAAACCCTTCAAACACAGCTTGAATGTTTTTCTTAGGCGGGTCGTAAAAGGCTATCAAACCTTTAAACAAGAACTGGAATTGTTGTTGTTCTTTAGGGAAATCGGTACCGTCAAAATTAGCGACACCCACCGCCAATACTCTAAATCCGTCTTTAGCTAGGTTGCTTATAGCTTGATGTATTTGGCTTATTTCGCTTTGGCTAAGGTTTGATACAGCCACAATTGCCTCGGGAGCGCCCTTTGCAGCGATTATGCGAGCTCCTTGACCATTTTCTAACAAATGGGTCATCATAGGTGGTTTGCCACCCAGAGGGTACTCATGAACCATTTTAAAGCTAGGCCGCTCGTCGGTAGAAGTTAACTTGCCGTATTCGTAATGTAATGCAACCTCCATCGGGTCAAACGGAATAGGCTCGCTGGCCCACATGGCAAAAGTTACCAGTTCTTTTTGGGCATCCGAAAGAGTTCCTTCCATCGTGCTTATATCTCCTTCTGAAAGAACATATAGCCTCGCAACGCTCATTTTGTTCTCTGTAATAGTTCCAGTTTTATCAGTACAGATTACTGTTGCGCTGCCAAGAGTCTCAACGGTTTTCATTTGCTTTACTACAATGCCCATTTTCATTAAGCGCCAAGCACCTAGCGCCATAAATGTTGTTAAGGCTACCGGTATCTCTTCGGGCAAAATACTCATGGCCAAAGTCAATGACTTTTGCAGACTATCCAAGATATTTGGATTGCGGTAATAGTTAATGCCCCAAACTACCACAAATACCACTGTACCTATAATAACCATCTTCTTTACGAAGTCGTTAATTTGAAGCTCCAATGGCGTTTTCTCTTCAGCAATAGCTTCTAGGCTTTTGCCAATCTTGCCTAATTGAGTCTCCTTGCCTATGGCTGTTATCGTTGCTATAGCAAGGCCACTTGCAACAGTTGTACCTTGAAATATGTGGTTATTCTTACTCTCGGCATCCTTGTATACCGTCAAAGACTCGCCTGTGAGGATGGATTCATTTACCGAAAAATCGTTAGAGTGGATAATGGTACCATCGGCGGTGATAAAAGTGCCTTCTTCAATCATCAGTGCATCACCAATTACAAGCTCCTCGCTTTTTATCTCCACTACTTCTCCATCACGAATTACTTTGCAAGTAGGTTGCGTGAGGTTTTTGAGCTTAGCAAGCGCATTTCGACTTCTTGAATCTTGGTACAATGATATTGTAGCTACTAATAAAACTGCTGCGACCATGAAAAAACCATCGCCATTGTCGCCAGTTAAAAAGTAAATAGAGGAAGTAATTAGCAGCAATATTACCATTGGCTCTCTAGCCAATGCCTTAATCGCTAGCCAAACTGAATTTTCTTTCTTGAAATCTTGGCTATTAGCACCATGCATTTTCCTAGCTTCACTTACTTCGTGTTGGTTGAGCCCGTTAATATTGAAATTGTTGGATGGCATGGTAAACGACAAGATAAAAACGATGGAAATACATTAACTGAAAGATAGAATATTTAAAGCTGAAATGTAAGCTTATAAAAAAAAGGGTGGCCTTAGGCCACCCTTACTAGTCGGGATGACTGGATTCGAACCAGCGACCCCACGACCCCCAGCCGTGTGCTCTACCGGGCTGAGCCACATCCCGAATATTCGTTATTAGTTATTGGTTATTAGTATACTGGTTACAAACAACTCAGTATGCTGGCTTACCAGTATACCTATTATCCAATAAACTAATCAACCGATTAACTAATTAACCCTTATTGCTTTAATGCCTGGTAATTCTTTTCCTTCAAAGTATTCCAACATAGCGCCACCGCCTGTCGAAACAAAGCTTACTTGCTCGTCCAAACCAAACTTATTGATGGCAGCAACTGAGTCGCCACCGCCAACAAGGCTAAATGCACCATTAGCAGTAGCTTCAGCCACTGTAAGAGCTATGGATTTAGTTCCTTCTTGGAATTTCTCCATTTCAAACACCCCCATTGGGCCGTTCCACAAGATGGTTTTAGATGCAAGGATAACCGCTTTGTAATCAGCAATAGCTTTCGGACCAATATCTAAACCCATCCAGCCCGCTTCAATACTATCGCTATTCAAAACTTTAGTATTGGCATTGGCATCAAACTTGTCTGCCGAAACCGAATCAATAGGCAAATATAATTCAACCCCGTATTTTTTGCACTTTTCTACCAACTCTTTTGCCAGTTCTAGCTTATCTTCTTCTACAAGCGAGTTGCCAATTTGGCCACCAGCAGCTTTTACAAAAGTGTAAGCCATGCCGCCACCAATAATTAGGTTATTAACCTTTGGCAATAGGTTCTCTATTATCAATATTTTATCTGATACTTTTGCACCGCCCAAAATAGCCGTAAATGGATGTTCTGCGTTGTGCAGCACTTTCTCGGCATTGGCCACTTCAGCATCCATCAGGTAGCCAAACAGCTTATGGTCGGCATCAAAAAAGTCGGCAGCAATAGTGGTGCTGGCATGTGCGCGGTGCGCGGTACC
>CAIOSU010000443.1 GCA_903861055.1 uncultured bacterium | reverse complement strand
ACATATCCATCGGGCGGAGCTACCAAGGCAGGATACAGACTGCATAAGGGTTTGTTGAAAAATGGAATCGATTCAAGCTTTTTGTTCTTGCATGGCAACACCAATCGAGATAAAAACGAGTTTGGGTATATGGATGAGGCTTCTCCATCTTCTATACAGCGTGTTGGTTTGCGCATAAAGGAGCGAATAGTATTTCAAAAGCACGCAAAGCATTTAGTGGGTAGGCCAAAGCATTTCGAAATGTTTTCAGAAGCAGGTTCGCCATACCGAATCCATAATCTGGAAATAGTAAAGCAGGCAGACATAATTGTCTTACATTGGGTAAATAGTTTTCTTGACTATTTGTCATTTTTCGGGAATATTGATAAGCCGGTAGTTTGGGTGCTGCACGATATGAACCCATTTACCGGAGGGTGCCATTATGCAGGTTCGTGTGATAAATTCACAGCATCTTGCCAAGTGTGCCCCCAATTATCAGGAACGATTGACCCCCAATATTCAGCAAAAATATTTGCAGCGAAATTAAAGGCGCTTAAAGGTTTTAATAAATTAAGCATCGTAACATTATCTCAATGGATGCAAGAAAATTCGCAAAAAAGCATGCTTTTGGGAAGCAGGCCTCATTATCACATCCCTAATTCATTAGACGCAACAGTTTTTAGCCCAAAGAGCAAACAACATTGTAGGGAAATGCTAGGTTTGCCAGCCGATAAAAAGATAATCCTGTTTGTGGCCGATAATGTGCATAACCATAGAAAAGGATACGCAATTTTGGTGGATGCCATTAAGGGCTTAACCAATAAAGAACAGGTGCTGCTAGTTCAAATAGGCAATGAAAGTGCTCGCGAAACATGGGAAGACTGCGCAGTGAAAAGGTTAGGCGTAATACAAGACGAATTGTTGATGAGCATGGTATATGCTGCTGCTGATGTATTTGTTATACCGTCGTTGGAAGATAATTTACCTAATACCGTTATGGAGTCGCTTATGACTGGTACACCAGTTATCGGTTTCGCATTGGGCGGCATTAAGGATATGGTAGAAGATGGGCAAAACGGTTATTTGGTAACCGAGATAAATGCCGAAGCACTAAGCAAGGCAATGGAGCGGTTTTTGCTAAGTGCTGAGGTGTTTGATAAAGATATCATCAGAAAGAAGGCCTTTGAGAAATACAACCAAGATGTACAAGCAAACCAGTATATTGCCCTGTTCAAGCAATTAGTTTAGAGCATTTACCCCATAAAGGCAAAAGTTGACTGCCTTTCTTTATTTTTACAAAACAAAACCTTGTATGGTTATATCGCACGGCTACCAATTCATTTTTATACACAATTACAAAGTTGCGGGTACTAGTGTAAGAGAGGCATTACAGGTATATACCATTCCGCCAAAAGAAAGTTACCCCAATTGGATAATGCAGAAATTGCACGTGTTGCCCCAAAGCAGCGATTTCCCAGACCATATTTCTGCACCCCAATTAAAAGCAGAGTTGGCTCCTAAATATTTTGATAAGTATTACAAATTTTCATTCGTGCGCAATCCCTGGGATTGGCAAGTGTCACTTTACCACTATGCAAGGCAGCAAAAAGATCACCACCAACACGAAGCTACCATGAAAATGAGCTTTGATGAGTATATTCATTGGCGGGTAAACCACGAAATTAGGCTGCAAAAGAACTTTATGTATGATGCACAAGGAAATTGCTTGGCAGATTATATAGGCAAAATGGAGCACATAGAAAGCAGTTTTAAACATATTACCAAGCATATAGGCATTGATGCCGTGCTGCCCCACTCCAATAAAAGCAGCCACAAGCACTACCAAGATTATTATACCCCCGAAACACGAGAATTGATTGCAGTGCATTTTAAAGAGGATATCGAATTGTTCGATTACAAGTTTTAACCTTGAGCGCGCAGCCCAAAATATCTATTATCACGCCCTCATTCAATCAGGGTCATTATATTGAGGAAACCATACTTTCCATCATTGGGCAGGGCTATGCCAACCTCGAATATATTATTATTGATGGCGGAAGTACTGATAATACCGTTGAAGTAATTAAAAAATACGCTTCGAAAATTACCTATTGGGTAAGCGAAAAAGACAAAGGGCAGAGCGATGCCATAAACAAAGGGCTGAAAATGGCCACTGGCGATATTGTGGCTTGGCTAAACAGCGACGATGTATATGAGCCAGGCGTATTGCAAACCATAGCTGATGCATTTGCGGCTAACCCCAAGGCCGGTATTGTGTATGGCGATGTGGAGAGCTTTTTCCCGGATGGCCGAACCGAATTATGGACCAATAACTTTGAGCCAGCCGACTTTTTTAGGCGGGTATCCATACATCAACCAGCCGTGTTCTGGAAACGAAACCTCCACGAAACATACGGCTATATTGACGAGAGCTTCTATTACCTCATGGATTACGATTTTTGGGCGAGGATTTTCTTTAACGTCCCATCGCAACGAATCAACAAAACTTTGTCGAGGTTTAGGGTGCACGATAGTGCCAAAACAGGCAAAAACCCCATTGGCCTGTACGATGATTACCGAAGGGTAATTTCACGCATAGCTAGGTCGTTGCCCGATGTACAGTTATTGGCTCAACTGAAGCAACTGAAAGTATACCATAACCCCGAAGATGCTTATTACTCCGCCTACGTGGCATGGCCAAAAGAGCAGGAGACAAAGTTGCTACAAGAGTACCTAAACAGCTATATTGAACAAGAATACACTCGCGGAAATATAGCCAATACCAACCGATTGGTAATACAGTCGTTGGGCGAGGGGTACCTATTTGGCAAGATTAAGACTTTGGTGAAAAATAATTTGGGCATTGGTAAAATAAAACACGCTCTGCATGCCCAGTAAAGACATCCTGTTTAGCATTATTGTGCCCACATACAATCGAGAGACGTTTATAGAAAAAACGATAAGGTCGATATTGGCACAAACATATCCGCATTTCGAAATCATAATTGCCGACGATGGTAGCAAGGATAATACCGAGGCAGTAGTAAAGGCAATTAATGATGAGCGCATTGCCTACTATCGTAAAGAGAACGGAGAGCGAGGCGCGGCCCGCAATTTTGGTATTGCCAGGGCCAAGGGCGATTTTGTTACTTTCATCGACTCGGACGATGTGCTATACCCCAACCATTTTGAAGAGGCGATAAAGCTGCTCAAGGCAAACCCGATGGCAGAGGTGTTTCATTTGGCCTACGAATACCGTGACACAGAAGCCAATTTGTTGGATACCAAAAAGCATTGGCGTAATTTTAATGAACAATTAATCCGAGGCAACATCATTAGCTGTATTGGTATTTTTATCAAGCAGGGTATATTGGCTGGCGATTTGCTATTTAGCGAGAACAGAACCCTTTCGGGTACCGAAGATTGGTTGCTTTGGTTGCGCCTTGCGGCTAGGTACAAATTTCACTACTCCAATACCATTACGGCCTGCATGATAAACCATGATAGCCGCAGCGTGCTCAACTTTGACGAGCAAGCCATGCTTACCCGCACAAATTTATTGATGCAGGGCCTTAAAGCCGATGATAAATTCATGGCTGTTTATAGTCATTATTTGGGGCGCATTGAGGCGCACATGCTGTCATACATAGCCCTGCACCTGCAGCTTAGCCAACAAAAAAAGGATGCTTGGGCATATTTTACCAAGGCTATTAAGTTGGATATAAGAGAACTGTTTACAAGGCGCAGTTTGGCTATATTGAAACGCCAATTGCTATAAAGCCCAAAATATAGTGCTGCATAGGTTTTGAACCAAAAAATAATCATAATTTAGACTCACGTAAGCATATTGCATTGCAAGAAACACCGCTATAGTTCCTTCAGCCGCTTGCATAACTTAGTATGCTCAGTATTTATGTACTAGGATTCTAACAGTGCGCACAGCATTGGCTATACCTGTTTCAAGCAAGTTTTATGCTTGGTTTTCCGTTGTAATAATAGTAAAAACAGAAATTTCAAATTTTTGCCTTTGGCATTACGTGCCCGATGGACGCTGAGTTTGAATTTGGCAGTTTGTTTTTAACCTTAAATGCCCTATATTGCTATTGCAAATGGAGTTTAGGTAAAAAAATATAGCGTTACGAAAGCTATAAATTAGAATAAAACTATAATGTTTAGTGATAAAAAATTTAAGAAAAGTACTGGTGCCCGTCAGTATTATTTGCTGATAATTTAAGAATAACAAATTTGGGATAGGCTAAAAACAGCAGTTGGAGCTAAAACTTCCAAGTTAATTTGTTAATTTTTACGGGTTTTTCGAAAAAACGTACCATGATGGGCACATT
>CAIOSU010000442.1 GCA_903861055.1 uncultured bacterium | reverse complement strand
TTCCGGTAGTAGGCAAGGCGGTGGCCCAAAAACTTGAAAACGCTATAAGTGAAGGAGTATTTCAAGGTATTGATAATGTTATGCAACAGTTGGCAAGTAAAGAGAACGTGCAAATTGAGGAAGTTGCCGGCAAGGTATTTGATGCCCTGATAAATAAAAAAGAAGGCGATATGGAGCTCAATCGCATTATTAGAACTATCGTGATTAATGTTTTGGAAGAAGTGAAAAAGGATACCGCGGTAAGGGAGTGGCAACAAAAAAGCACTAAAAAATAGAACAGCCCCAGCAATTATATCCACTGATATTACATCAGCTTTGCTCCAAATACATCAGAGAAGTGCCGCTGAAAGCAAGATTTAACCTCCTCTATAGAAACATTGTGGCCGAGTTCTTTTTGCATGCTGGTTACCTGCTTATCATCTATGCCACAAGGTATTATCCAATCAAAATAGTCTAGGTTATTATTCACATTTAGCGCAAAGCCATGCATTGTAACCCATCGGCTTGCACGAATGCCCATAGCACATATTTTCCTTGCTTTTAAAGCATTATCAGGGTCAAGCCACACGCCAGTGGCACCAACCAATCTTCCAGCTACTATACCAAAGTCAAGAAGGGTAAGTATAATGGCTTCCTCAAGAAAACGAAGGTATTTATGAATGTCGGTAAAAAACTCATCCAAATCTAGTATAGGGTAGCCTACTAACTGACCCGGGCCGTGGTGTGTGATGTCGCCACCTCGGTTAATTTTATAGAAATTTACGCCTCGCTCCTCTAGCTCTTGTTCGCTAACCAATAGGTTGCTCATACTGCCACTTTTTCCCAACGTAAAAACTGCTGGGTGCTCGCAAAGCAAAAGATAATGTTGCTGTGTTGTTGGATGTTCGGCCCCGCGATTCGATAATTTGCGGGCGATACACCCATCCATGAGTTGTTGCTGGTAATCCCAAGTCAATTGATAATCTACCAACCCAAGATTTTTAACAATTACTTCAGGCTTTGTTCCCGTGTTCAAATTTTCGCAAGCTCGTTTTTAAGGTGATCAATCACCTTTACTTCAACAGCGTCCACACCGTTTAGTTCCGCAAGATATACGCTTACCCAATCGCCTAAATGAATCAAATAATAGGCACGCTCCATGTGGCTTTCGCCTTTCGCGTATATTTCAATAACCTGCTCAGCAAATTCAGCAACAATACCTTTGTTTATCTCAATTCGTTGTTGGTTGCGCTCAAAGTCTTCGCGGCTGCGCAAAAATATTGGGGCCCAATTACCTATGCGATTACGCCACCCTACCAATTCATTATGGTTCATTTCTGGCACAACATGATGCCAGCAAAGCATTTTTGAGTTTTCATTGATTTGCTGACGGAAACGAACGGCCACTGATTCCATATCCGTAACAGAATAAAGCACTGGTATTCTATTTTGTAGCTTACCTGCTATTGCATGCGCCAAAGTTTTTATGTGCTCGCTTTCGCGCTCTAGCAAATTGATAGTGCTGTTCAATTCAGCTTCAAACTTATTGCTTATTAAACCGAGTCTGCTTAGCACAAACATTTGCTGAACCGAAGAATAG
>CAIOSU010000441.1 GCA_903861055.1 uncultured bacterium | reverse complement strand
GGCGTTGAAGCTGGCGCGGCGGTGCAGGTGAATGGTATTTTGGCCATCGTGGGTAAAAAAGGCGAAGACTATAAACCATTGTTAGGCTCGGAAAAGGGGAGTGATGCTAAGGAGGAGGTTAAACCAGGCGCGCAACAAGAGGATAAGCCCCAAGAAGAAACCAAGCCCGAGCCAAAAGCACCAGAGCCAGTGGCCGATGATAGCCGGTTGAAGATATCTCCTTTGGCCCGTAAAATGGCCGAGGATAAAGGGATAAGCGTAAGCGATCTAAAAGGTAGTGGCGACGAGGGTCGAATTGTGAAACGTGATGTGGAACAATACCAACCAGCCGCCAAAAAAGCCGAACCCGCACAGCAATCGGTGCAACTACCTGCTGTGGTAGGAGTGGAGAGCTATGATGAGGTAACGGTATCGCAAATGCGCAAAACCATAGCCAAGCGCTTGGGCGAGAGCAAATTCAGTGCGCCTCACTTTTACCTTACCATGGAGATAAACATGGATAAGGCCACCGCTGCCCGTGAAGGGTTGAATGCTTTCTCACCAGTAAAGATTTCTTTTAATGATTTGGTATTGAAAGCCGCTGCCGCTGCTTTGCGTCGCCACCCGAAAGTAAACAGTAGTTGGTTGGGCGATAAAATACGTTACAACCACCACATCCATATTGGTGTAGCCGTGGCCGTTGAAGAAAGATTGTTGGTGCCGGTTATCCGTTTTGCCGATAACAAAGGTCTATCGCATATAGCTGCCGAAGTAAGGGAGCTTGCCGGTAAGGCCAAAGATAAGAAACTACAGCCCGCCGAAATGCAGGGCAATACCTTCACCATCTCCAATCTGGGCATGTTTGGTATTGAGGAGTTTACAGCCATAATTAACCCACCCGATGCTTGTATATTGGCCGTTGGCGGTATCAATAAGCGTTTGGTAATGGACGATGATGGCGAGCTGCGCAATGAGCTTATTATGAAAGTTACCCTTTCTTGCGATCACCGTGTAGTGGATGGTGCCACAGGTGCTCAGTTCCTTCAAACCTTCAAATCGTTGTTGGAAGACCCAGTGAGAATGCTTGTTTAATTTGGGAATTTGAAAATGTGCTAATTTGAAAATGACTTTTACGATGTTTTTTCATTTCCAAATTATCAAATTACCTCATTTCCAAATTGTCCTATTCTTTCACCAACGTCATTACCGTAATCTCGGGTAATATACCTATTCGGCCCGGGAAACCCAGGTAGCCGAAACCACGGTTTACGTAAATGTATTGTTTACCTTTTTGGTACAAGCCAGCCCATTGTTTATAAATATACTGAGCTGGGCTCCAGCGTACTTTGCCCCATTCAATACCAAATTGCGCACCATGGGTGTGGCCAGCAAAAGTGATATCGATATCTTCAAAGTCGCGTATTTTGGCATCCCAGAAGGTGGGGTCGTGAGATAGTAATAATTTTACGGGTGCCTCGCAGCCTTTGTAGGCTTTATCTAGGTCGCCATAAGTATGGAAACTCTTGGTACCGCTACAGTTTTGTACACCAATAAGGGCTATGCGCTGTCCATCTTTTTCAAGGTAAACGTGCTCATCCCACAGCAAGCGCCAACCCATATCTCCATGCGCCTTTTTAAGGTTTTCAATGTTCTGCAGTTTAGCTTCTTTCGAATCCCAACCTACATAGTCGCCATAGTCATGGTTTCCAAATACTGAGTATTTGCCCATTTTGGCATTCATTTGCCCAAAAACCGAAACATAGGGCAAAACCTCTTCGGTAATATTATTTACCAAATCGCCCGTAAAGAAAAGTAAATCGGCATTTTCTTTATTTACCATATCCACGGCAAGCTTCAACGGTTTGGCCGAAGGGAAACTACCAGCATGTATATCCGATAGTTGAACAATCTTCAGCCCATTAAATGCATCGGGCAGGTTGGGCAAGGTAATTTTTATGCGGTGAATGGTATAATCATGAGCACCTTTAAATATACCCCACATGCCAGCAATTAACGGCACGGTAGCGACCACAATGCCTGTT
>CAIOSU010000440.1 GCA_903861055.1 uncultured bacterium | reverse complement strand
TGATAAAAATGCGTATTTTGTAAGTAACATAATTCCAGTATCGTAAAAATATTTTTATTTACAATAAAAATTTTTCTTTTTTGAAACCAGATAGTGTTGCATGACATTGGCTTAAGCATAAATCGGGCTTTTAAGATAAAGATAAGCGCCACCGGTGCGTTAGATGAGTATTCGGGGCGCAGTTAGGTAGCATATTTTCAATTTTAAAAGTATTATAAAATTTAGCGTAATGAGAGATTTACTATGGTTGGTTGCCGTTATCCTGATAATAGGCTGGTTGGTTGGTTTTTTTGGGTTTGGCACTGCAGTAGGCGGGTTTATTCACATTCTTCTTGTATTGGCCATTATTGCCGTATTGATAAGATTGATTGGCGGACGCGGTTAGACAGTTAGTATTACGAACGAGGATACTGAATTATTAAAAGGTTAAATGGGGCTGTAGCAATATCTACGGCCCTATTTATTACAAAGGTGCGCAACTGATAGTTGCCCTAGAGAACTAATAGATTGTATGCTGTTGTATGCTGCCCTTCTTTTAATATTTATTGATATTAACCGGTATGCTGAGAACGTAAAGCAGCCTTTCGATATTTATTTTGCATTGTTTTTGGGTTGCTCAGGATGAGGCTCTTCGTGTATGAAAATGCGAACGGCATTGTTGCTGGGTATTATTTTACTCCCAAATATATTGGCGTATACGTAAGTTACTTGTGCCCCAAAATAGAAAATAATAGAAGAGTAAAATATCCATACCATAATTACAAGTACCGAGCCTGCAGCATCGTATAACGATGCTACATTGCTTTTGCCAACATAGTAGCCAATTAAAAACTTACCTAAGCTAAACAACAGTGCTGTAATGCTTGCACCTACAAAGGCATCTTTCCATTTCATGCGTGCATCGGGTAGCAACCTAAGTATGAGCGCAAACAATACAACCGAAAGTAAAAGTGGCAGCAACAACGAGGTAATGTTTAAATACCACATTTCCAGGCTTGGCATCAAGCGGCTCACCCAATCACCAAAAAAGGATACCGTAGCATTGAGTACCAACGATATAAGCAAAACAAATGCTATGCTCAGTACCATTGCAAATGATACAATCCTATCAATGGCTACTTTTAAAAGGCTAATGCGAGGTTTTGCCTTTACCCTGAAAATATCGTTCAAGGATCTTTGAATAGTAACAAAAACGGTAGTGGAAGCAAAGATGAGGGCTACTATACTAATGCCAGTAGCCCACCACTGTTTCTGGAAAACGCCTATGTTACCAATGGTGTTCATTAATTCGGCAGCACCCGTAGCGCCTACTAAGCTACTCAGTTCATCTTGCAATTGTAATTGAAAACTTTGCTCTTCTAAAAACACACCAGCAATGTTGATGATGATAATAAGAATTGGGGGTAATGAGAATATGGTGTAGTATGCCAGTGCGGCTGCCATATTCATAGTATTCTCATCGCTGAACTTCTGAAAAGACAGCTTTAACAGTTTCCAAACATTGATGAGGGTCTGTTTCATACTAGTGCAAAATACGATTCTTATTGCGTGTAAGATGTTGCCAGTAGCTCATTGTACAAAAAACGGACCAATTCAGCGAGCTTAGGCACCTTCTATAGGTAACTGCATTGGTTTGTTTGCAGGTTTTTACAAACCAAACGGCCCTTGAAACCAAAGTATCAAGGGCCGTTGCTGTTTAAGTACCGAGAGGGAGACTTGAACTCCCGACCTTAGGGTTATGAATCCTACGCTCTAACCACCTGAGCTACCTCGGTAAAAATTGGACTGCAAATATACACGCATTTTGCAAGCAGTGCAATTTGCAACGAAAAATTGTTCGGTGGTTATTGGTTATTAGTTGATTAGGTGCAGAATTAATAGGCAATCTGCTCCAAAAGCTCTCTTTTCAACCAATTAACAATAACAAGTAAACCAATAACTAGTTACCTAAAGCACTGCTGCAAGGGGCATTGCCTCGGCCATACGCACGCCCTTATCGGTCATTTGCAGGGTGCAGCATTCAATATGTGCATCGTGCTCAAAAAACAAGATTTGGTTTCGCTCTTGTGCGGTTTGCAGAAAACTCTTCTTTTCGGTCATGGTTACTAACGGGCGCACATCGTAACCCATCACGTATGGTAGAGGCATGTGCCCAGGAGAGGGTAGCAGGTCGGCCATATATACTATGGTTTTGTCTTTATAGTGTATATGCGGTATTATTTGTGCTTCGGTGTGGCCATTGGCCAAAATAAAATCAACACCCGGCAGAATGGGTTGGCCTTCGGTTACAAATTGTAGTTGTCCTGAAGCTTGCAGCGGCAAAAAGTTTTCAGGCAAAAACGAAGCCTTCTCCCGCTCGTTTGGTGTTACGGCCCAATCCCAATGCGCTGGGTGGCTCCAGTACACGGCATTCGGGAAGGTAGGTGCAAAATTGCCATCGGCAGTACGTTTCACGGCGCCTCCGCAGTGGTCGAAATGCAGGTGGGTCAATATTACATCGGTTACATCCTCCGGGGCAAAGCCATGTTTTTTTAGCGAGCTTATTAGCGTGGCATCGCCATGGGGGTAATAGTAGCTAAAGAACTTTTCGTTTTGTTTGTCGCCCATACCAGTGTCAATCAGAGCCAAGCGGCCTTCGCTTTCAACCAACAGGCAGCGCATGGCCCACGTGCAAAGGTTGTTGCTATCTGGCGTGTGTATTTTTTGCCAAATAACTTTAGGTACTACGCCGAACATAGCCCCGCCGTCTAGCTTAAAAAATCCGGTATCAATGGTATAGAGGTTCATTTCTGTTCAGTATCAAGTACGATTTACGATTTACGATGTACGATGTACGATGTACGAGTAATGTTGAATAATGAAGTTACGAATATTGGGGTAAAATGCCATTCATTTACCACTCAACTTTGCAGTTGTCGTTGTGGCTTGTGCTTCGTTTTATTCATTGCCATTAGGAATCTCACGTTTAAAAGGCCTAATTATCAGGCGGATGCCCCTATCGTAGTTCACGTAGTTCCATATCCAGTTTATGAGCACTATAACCCTATTGCGGAAGCCCACCAACGATACCAAATGCACAAACATCCACACATACCAAGCAAACAAACCTTGGAACTTAAACTTCGGCAACTCTACCACAGCTCGGTTTCTGCCTATGGTAGCCATGCTGCCCAAGTCGTTGTATTTAAATGCTTTTAAAGGCTTGTCCAAGGTGGCATTGGTTAGGTTTTTGGCTAACAAGTTGCCTTGTTGTATGGCTACTTGCGCCAACATGGGGTGGCCTTTGGGTGTGCTAGGCGTGTTCATTTGAGCCACATCACCAAGGGCATATATGTTGGTGTGCCCTTTTACTTGGTTATATTCGTTTACTTCAATTCGGTTTGGCTTGGTAAGCGCATCATCAAGTCCATCAATGGCAGCCCCAATTACTCCAGCAGTCCATATTATATTATCCGTTTCAAATACCTTGTCTGTATTAGTATATACCTTATTGCCTTTTACATCTTTTACTGCGGTATCTACCCATATATTCACGTTCAGTTCTTTTAAATATTGCGCTGCTTTGGCCGACGAGACCGGATCCATGGGTGCCAAAACCCTAGGAGCTGCCTCTATAAGATGTATCTGCATTTTGCGCAAATCTAAATCGGGGTAGTCTTTGGCCAGCACATGGGTCTTCAATTCGCCCAGCGCGCCAGCAAGTTCTACACCAGTGGGTCCTGCACCTATTATTACAAACGACATAAGGCTGCGTTGCTTTTCCAGCTCAGAGGAGAGCAATGCGCGCTCAAAGTTTTGTAAAATAAGGCTTCGAAGGTTCAAGGCCTCCGGTATAGATTTCATTGACATGCTTTGCTCTTCCATTCCCGCGATGCCAAAATAGTTGGTTTTAGAGCCAGAGGCGATAATCAAATGGTCGTATACTAAACTGCCAATACTTGTATGCAAAGTGTTTTTTTTCGGCGACACGCTTTTTACTTCGGTCATCCGGAAAAAAAAGTTGTGGTGTTTTTTGAAAATTTTCCGAATCGGGAAAGCAATTGCATCAGGTTCGAGGCCAGCTGTGGCTACTTGATATAACAGCGGCTGAAAAGTATGGTAGTTATGTTTATCGAGCAGCACTACTTGAAATTTCTCGCCACTTAAAGCTCTTGCTAAAGATAGGCCGGCAAACCCTCCACCAATAATTACTACCCTAGGTAGGCTAATGTCAGGGATATTCATGCCCGTAGATAACATGGTTGGGGTTTTAGTATTTGTAAAGGTAACGTTGTTATTTTTTACAATGTTCTTTTGCGTTATCAAAAGTGTTACTTAAATTAGGTTGTGATATTATCTTTCAGTTACGTGATTTTATCCATCCGTTATTGGTGAAAGGCCTAACGGTATAAATTATAAATTATTGCGAGGGGTAACATTTGAAATCAAATTTTAAATGTTACCTTAGCGCGCTAATTGCATATTATTGTTTTGTATATAGTACTAGTTATTACAACCAACAACTAACCGCCAACCACATGAAAAGCATTTTCCGGCTATTGCTAAGTCTATTGCTCATCACGGCATCTATTGGTATACCAAAGTTTGCGGCTGCGCAGTGCGGTCTAACTGGTTTTACTGAACCTAGCGTGGGTGCCAATTTGAACCCACCGTGCGCAACTTTTACCAGCGTGAACGTGGGTCCAGGTACACAAACCTCGTTTCAGGTTCTTAATGGAGCTAGTTACACGTTCTCAACTTGTACTAGTTCTTGGAATACTGAGTTGACTGGACGAAACGCTGCAAACACCCAGCAGTTCTATAACGACGATAACGGCCCTATATGTGCCACCACTCGTGCTTCTGAAACTTGGACGGCAACATACACTGGTACGTTATTTGCGATAGTTACTACTCCTGCTTGCGGTTTAGGCGGCACTAGTAGTGGTGTTTCTGCTATTTTGCAATATCGTCAGAATAACAACTTGGCATTCACCTCGCCTTCAACTAATTTGTGCCCAGGAGCAACTAGGGCGCTTTTTGCTACACCTACAGGTGGTACATTTACAGGTACTGGCGTAAGCGGCACTACTTTTACAGCTCCAACGTCGGGTCCTGTAATTATTACTTACACTTACGGTGCTTGTAGTACTACCCAAACCATCAATATCGATTCGCCACAATCAGCTCCAACTGGTGCCACTGCTTCGCCAGCAACAATTTGTAGCGGTAGCAGTGTACTTACGGTTAGTGGCGGCACTTTAGGTACCAATGGTACTTATCAATGGTATGCAGGTGGTTGTGGTGCAGGTTCGGTATTGGGCACTGGCTCAAGCATTACTGTAACACCGCTAGCAACAACCAATTACTTCGTGCGTATTACTGGTGATTGTTCAACTACAACCTGTGTGCAAACTACGGTTAACGTTAGCTCGGCATCTACCGACCCTACAGGCATAAGTACTAGCAACAACAATTTCTGCCCAGGCGGAAGCGCAACGCTAACCGTTCAAGGTGGCTCGTTGGGTTCAGGTGCTACTTGGCGCTGGTATTCTGGCTTTTGCTGCGGCGGTCCAATTATTGGTTCTGGTAACTCTATTACAGTAACCCCAGCTACTACTACTTCATACTTTGTGCGTGCCGAAGGTGCTGCTTGCGGAAACTCTAATGAGGCTACCGTTACTATTAACGTTAACACGGTTTCTACTGATCCAACTGGTATCGCATCATCAAACGGTACATTGTTTTGTAACGGACTGGGAACAACAGTACTCAGCATTCAAGGCGGTGCCTTAGGTACTGGTGCACAGTGGAATTGGTATAGCGGCACTTGCGGTGGTACTTTCATATCATCGGGCACTAGTTCAATAACCGTAAATCCTACTTCAAATACAACGTATTTTGTGCGTGCCGAAGGTACTTGCCCACCTCCATCAGCTTGTGCACAAGTAACCATAAATGTAAGTGCTGGTTTAACAATTACCAGCATTAGTAAAACCGATGTGACGTGTAACGGTGCCAATGACGGTACTGCTACCGTAAACGTAACTGGTGGTCAAACTCCTTACAGCTACGCTTGGAGCCCAGGTTCTGGGGGTGCTACTCGCACTGGTTTGGCGCAGGGCAGCTATGATGTAACCGTAACCGATGCGGTTGGTTGTACCACAACTGGAAATGTGGTAATAAACCAACCACCGTTGTTGCAAATTACTGCTGTTACAAAAACTGATATTAGCTGTAACGGTGCTAACGATGGTGCCATAACCATTACTGCTATTGGCGGCACTGGGGCATTGCAATACACAATCAATAGCTTTGGTACTACGCAAGCATCTAACCAGTTTAGTGGCTTAGGCGCAGCTGGTTACACTGTTGGTGTAATTGATGCGAATGGTTGTACCGCGGTGTACAGCGCAAACCCGGTTACTATCAACCAACCAAGTCCGTTGACCGTAGCAGTAGCAAGCTCTACCGATGCTAGCTGTAGCGGCGTAAATAATGGTTCGATAACGGTAAGCGCAAGTGGCGGCACTGGCGGTTACCAATACTCTTTGAACGGTAGTCCGTTCCAAATTGGTACTGTGTTTGGTAACCTTTCTGCTGGTACTTATACTCTTTTTGTGCAAGACAACTCAGGTTGTTTGGCCAGCGTAGCTGATACTTTGGAGAACATTAGTTTTGTAAGCCTAACAGTTGATACTGCATACGATGTAACCTGTGCAGGTAATGCTGATGGCGGTTTTGAAGTTACCTTGTCAAATGGTGTTTCTCCTTACCAATACTCTATAAATGGTATTACTTTCCAAACCAGCGGTGTATTTACTGGCCTAAGCGGCGGTACCTATACTGTTTTGGGCCGTGATGCTGCTGGTTGTCAAGATATTATTCAAATAACCATTTCTGAAGCTCCTGTTTTGGTTGCGGTAATCGACAGTGTCAATAATCTAACTTGTAACGGTTCAGGCTCTGGCGGAGTATTCATTAGCGTAAGCGGTGGTACCCCAGGTAACGTACCTACTTTCAACCCGCTTGCGGGTAATATTCGCAGCGCTGCTGGTTTGAACGATGGTACTTTCTCTGCTCTTTCGAACGGTAACCTTACTGGTCGTCCGGCGGCTAATGGTACATGCTGTAGCGCACAAGATCCTCCGACTGACATTTATGAGTTTACAGTTACAACTAGCGGTTCTTATACCATCAATAACGACTATACCACCATATTTGACGGTTTCATGTTGTTGTACACCGATCCGTTGGATTGGACTGTAAACCCTCCTGCTACTTATGTTGCTGGTAACGATAACTGCACGAACTTCTTAAACTCATGCGTAACGGTTAACCTAACTGCTGGTCAAACTTACTACTTGGTAACTACCCGTGCTACTGGTACCAATACTACCGAAACTTGGAATACTACCTTTACCGGCCCTGGCAGCGTATTGGAAGTAACAGGTTTTGCTGCTGGATACACTTATGTATGGAGTAACGGCGCTATAACCCAAGACATTGATAGTTTGGCTGCAGGTACTTACACGGTAACTATAACCGATGGCAATGGTTGCTCAACAACCGTATCGGCCACCATTACCCAGCCGCTTCCACTAACAGTTAGCTTGGCTAATTTGGCCCAAGTTCGCTGTAATGGTGCTTCTGATGGTGAAGTTGACATTACCGTAACTGGTGGTACCCCACCTTACAGCTTCGTATGGAGCAACGGTATTTTAACTGAAGACAACACCAACTTGGTTGCAGGTACTTATGATGTAACCGTGACTGATGCAAGTGGTTGTACTGCTACTGATAATTATACTTTGAGCGAACCAACTGCTATTGCAGTAACCGGAACTGTAGTAAATGCATCGTGTGGTGCAAGCACAACCGGTTCGGTTGATGTTTCGGTATCAGGTGGTGTAGGTCCATACACTTACTTCTGGAGCAACGGTCAAACTACTGAGGATATTACTGGCTTATCAGCTGGTGTATATACTATTCAAGTTCAAGATAGCCGCAATTGTATATCGTCTGCTAGCTTTACTGTAGGCGGTGGAGCTTCGTTTGCAGTAACTGTTGATACAGTTGTTAATATTCTTTGCTACGGAGATACCACTGGTGCTATCGAAATCAGTGTTCCAGGTTCTGGTTACACTTTCATATGGTCTAATGGCGATGTTACTCAAAACTTAACCAACGTAGGTGCAGGCACTTATACCGTAACTGTAAGCGACGGCAGCGGTTGCCAAGCAGTAGCAACTGCTACTATTACTCAACCTAGCCCATTTGTAGCAAGTGCTACGGCAACCAATGTTACTTGTAACGGTAGTGCCAACGGTGCAATTGATGTTACAGTTAACGGTGGCTTAGCTCCATATACTTATGCTTGGAGCAACGGTGCTACAAGTCAAGACCTAACAGGCTTGGCTGGCGGTACTTACACTGCTACAATTACTGATGCAAATGGTTGTTCAATAAATGTTTCGGCTACAGTTACTGAGCCAGTTGCTTTGAGTGTTCAAGGTTCTGTTTTGGATGTTAACTGTAACGGTGGAAACAACGGTATTGTGAATGTTAGCGTGTCGGGTGGTGTTCCATCTTACACTTATGCTTGGAGCAACGGCGGTACCTCTTCAGCAATATTTAACCTTACTGCAGGCACTTATGCTGTAACTGCTACCGATGCAAATGGTTGTACTGTTACCCAAAGCTTTACTGTGGTTGAACCACCAGTATTCTCTGTTACTGTAACAGGTACCGATGTGAGTTGCAATGGCGGTTCTGATGGCACTGTAACGGTTACTTTGCCTAGCAGTGGCAGTGGCCCGTATACCTATAGCTGGTCAACTGGCGATACTTCACAAAACTTGACTAACGTTGATGCTGGCACTTACACTGTGGTAGTAACCAACGCAAACGGATGTACCGCAGTAGGTACTTACACTGTAACTGAGCCAACTACTGTTTCAGTTACCCAAACGATTACTAACGTAAGCTGCAACGGTGGTTCGAATGGTTCAATTTCTATCAGTATTGCCGGCGGAACTAGCCCTTACAATGTTTCATGGAGCAACGGTGTTACGGTATTGGGTACTACTACCTCATTAATAAGCAACCTTGCTGCCGGAACTTATACTGCAACCATAACCGATGCAAACGGTTGTTTGAGCACGGTAAGTTACTCGGTAACACAGCCTACAGCAATTGCTGCATCTACAACGGTAACTAATGCCGCTTGTAATGGTGCTGCTACCGGAGCCATCAACTTGACCGTTTCGGGCGGAACTACACCGTATACTTTTGTATGGAGCAACGGTGCAACTACTGAAGATTTGACTGGCTTAGCTGCTGGTACTTATACTGTTACTATAACTGATGCAAATGGCTGTACTGCTACAACTGGTGGCACTGTTGCACAGCCTACTGCCGTGGTTGTTCAAGGTAGCGTTGTTGATGCATCTTGTAATGGTGCTACCGATGGCGATATTTATGTAACTCCTTCTGGCGGAACTGGTGTATTCACTTACTTGTGGAGCAACAGTGCAACTAGCCAAAACTTGATTAACGTTGCTGCTGGTACTTATACCGTAACGGTAACTGATGCAAACGGCTGTACTGCAACGGGTACTTATACTATAACTGACCCAGCTGCAGTAACCTCTACCCTTACGGTTACCAATGTATTGTGCTTTGGTACCGCAACTGGTAGTGTTAATTTGACCCCAGCTGGTGGCGTTGCACCATACCGTTTCTTGTGGAGCAACTTCAGTGTTTCTGAAGATTTGACCAATGTATCTGCTGGCACCTATGTAGTGGTAATTACAGATGTTAACGGTTGTACTTCGGTTGATACTGCTGTGGTGGGACAAAATGCTCAGTTGACCATTACTGGTACTGAAACCAACGTTACTTGCTTTGGCGCAAACGACGGTTCAGTACTTGTGGTAGTAACAGGCGGCGTTGCCCCTTACACTTACGCTTGGTCTAATGGCGGAACTGCCGACCTAGAGCAAGGTCTTGCCCCTGGCACTTACACCGTAACTGCTACCGATGATGCAGGTTGTACCATCGAAGGTTCTTACACTATTACTGGTCCATCAGAATTATTGGGTAGCGGAGTGGTAACTAACGTAACTTGTAATGGCAGTGACAATGGCGCCATAAACCTAACCGTTGCTGGTGGCACTGCACCATACACTTATTTATGGAGCAATAACGAAACCAGTGAAGATGTTTCGGGATTGGCTGCGGCTACCTATTCAGTAACCTTGACTGATGACAATGGTTGTCAGTTTTCAGATACTTTTGACATAACCCAACCAGATTCATTGCTTACTTCTATTACCAATATCGATGCCAACTGTAATGGCGCAAGCAACGGTTCGGCTTCATTGACGGTAACGGGTGGCACAGGTCCTTATACCTACTTCTGGTCAAACTTCCGTTTCACTAAGGATATTTTTGGATTAGCTGCTGATGAGTATTTTGTGTTGGTTACCGATGCAAATGGTTGCCAAGCAGTTGATAGCGTTTCTATCGGCGAGCCAACTTTGCTAGCGGTTACGGGTTCGGCTAAAGGTGCAGGTTGCGGTAACGAAGCCCGTGGTGCAGTTGATATAACTGTTACGGGTGGCACTACCCCTTATACTTTCTTGTGGAGCACAGGTGATGTATCTGAAGACATTACTGGTTTGGGTACTGGCACATACTGTGTAACCATAACCGATGCTAACGGTTGTGAGACGTTCTTCTGTGCTGTTGTATCTGCTTATCCTTTGCCAGTAGCTAACTTCAGTGCTTCGCTTGCTTGCGACGACCAAGAGGTTACCTTTACCAATGTATCTAGCATCTCAGCTGGTTCGTTAAGTTACTTCTGGGAGTTTGGTGATGGCGATACTACTTCTGACCAAGACCCGATTCATATTTATACTGCCCCTGGCACTTACTCAGTATCGTTGGTTGCTACTTCTAGTGAAGGCTGTACCGATACATTGGTGCAAAGCCTTGTGGTAAACCCTACACCAGATGCTACCATTACAGCAAATGGTTTAACAGGAAGTATATGTAGCGGCGATAGCGTATTGCTCGAAGCACCAACAGGAGCTGGATATAGTTACCTATGGAGCAACGGCGATACTACCCAAAACATCACTGTGTTTACTTCAGGAACTTATGGAGTGGTAATAACAAGTAGTGCGTTGTGTAACGGTATTGGTGAAATTGAAGTAGGCGTGTTTAGCGAGGCTGCTGTAACAATTTCTCAAGATACCTCTGTAAGTTTAGGCTACAGTACTACACTTGAGGCAACAGGTGGTATTGCTTACGAATGGTCTCCTTCAACTACCTTGGATAACCCGTTAACCGGCACTCCGGTAGCTACACCGTTTGAATTGACTACTTATACCGTTACCGTTACAGTATCTGATGGTTGTGTAACCACACGCGAAGTAACTGTTACTGTTAATGAAGATTTCCGAGTTGACGTTCCGAACCTATTCACACCTAACGGTGATGGAATTAACGATTTCTTGGTTATCGATAACATCTTTACTTACCAAGTGAATTTGATGATATTCAACCGTTGGGGCACTGAAGTGTACGCATCAAATGCATATCAAAACGATTGGAACGGTACGAACGATAGTGGTGATGACCTAACAGACGGTACTTACTACTATGTTATTACTGTTGGAAGTAAAGTCTATAAAGGCGCTATAACCATCTTACGTTAATTGAACCAAATAGCTAACAACAACTAACCATATTCCATTATGAAAAGGTTCTTTTGGTTAATACTGGTAATCTTTCTGGCTAGCCCTGCTATCGCTCAGCAAGTTCCATTGTATAGTCAATACTCGCTCAATCCGTTTCTTTACAACCCAGCATTTACAGGTGTAAGGCAAGGATTTAATGCCAACTTGATTTATCGTAAAATGTGGACCGACATTAAAGGTGCGCCCGAAACCCGCGCACTTACCCTTGATGGTTCTATTTTGGATAATAAAGTAGGCTTGGGAGCTTATGTATATCAAGATTTTACCGACATTCTAGAGCGTTTCGGTGCCAACCTTTCTTATGCTTACTACATTAAGTTTAAGAAAGATATGCGCTTGGGTATCGGTATTTCTGCCGGCATCCAACAAACTAGAGTTGATTGGGAGCGTGCAAACACCGGTAACGATATCATTGACCCTGTTGTAATGACCAATACAGGTTCAGGTATGAACTTTGATGGTTCAGCTGGTATCAGTTTTATCTGGAAAGGTCTAAAAGCTGGTTTCGCTATCCCACAATTGGTAGAAACCAACATTCGTTATATCAATAATAATTCGCCAACTTCTTATCAATTGGCTCGTCACTACTTGGTGAATGCTTCTTATGACATACCAGTTATTAAGGACAAATTCTTTATTGAGCCATTGGCTATGTTCCGTGTAACGAAAGGGATGTCGTACCAGTTTGATATTGGAAGCTCTTTCCGATACAAGGATTTCCTTTGGGTATCGGCCATGTATCGTTATGACTATGCCGTTACCTTTGGCGGTGGTATCAAAGTTCACGATCGCCTTACCGTTGGTTACTCTTACGATTATAGCGTAAACAACCTTCAAAACTATGCTGGTGGTACCCACGAAATGTTTGTAGGTATTAAGTTTGGCAAGAAGGAAGATAAAGGTATGATAGAGGCCATCCAACAGCTTCAACAGAACCAACAGTTGCAACAGGATCAAATCAATAAAATTGATCTTAAAACTGATTCAGTTAGTCAAATCAATAATGACTTGAAGAAACAGAACGATCAGTTGCAATCTGATGTGCAGGCTCGCGATGCTAAAATCAAAGAGCTAGAGGGCCAAGTAAATACTATTTTGAATGATTTGGCCAAGAAAGACTCAATATTGACTGGCAGGAAACCAAGCTTACCTTCTGACATTGTGTACGATGGTGGTGAAGATGACTTATTGTTTATCACTGGTGAGCCATCAGGCAACTATTTTATGGTTGTTTCGTCGGTTAGAACCGAGTCGCAAGCGCGCAAGTTGGCTAAAGACTACCAGAAGGAAGGACATAAAGTGGGTGTTGTGTATAACAAACGTCGCACTTGGTACTACATTTTTCTAGAGCAGCCAGGTTCACTTGAAGATGGTTTGAAAGAACTTTATCAATTGCGTAAGCAAGATGAATTTAAGGATGCTTGGATTCACGTTTACGATAAAGATAAAAAGTAATATTTCGCTACTAGTGAATAAAAAATCCCCGTCTGGCTGAGCGCTCGACGGGGATTTTTTATTTGCCGTATTGTTGGTTTTGTTAAAGAGGGCTTTCTATTTTATGCACGTATATCTGCCCATCAACGTCGGTTCTGTTTAAACAATCGGGCCGGTTTTTTAAGTCGCGGTAGGTTACCACAACGGGCAACGAGTCTACTAGATACGAATCTGGCATGTTCCGGGGTTGATACTGTATATCGGGCGGAAAACTAACTAACCATCCGCAACCACCATCAATAAATTCTCCGGTCCAAACAACATAACCAGTATGCACCAAAAAGGGTTCTTTCTTGCATCCTGAAGAGACAAGAAGCATACTGGCAAATGCTAGCGATGCAAGGTTTCTGAGTGACAATGACATAGAGAGTAGGTTCAATGCCTTGAAATTAAGAAAATCTAGGCTAAAACAACTATACCCACTACGTTTTAGTACATTGTGGATAGTAAATAGGGGCAATTTGTTTTTATATTTGCAGAACTTGTTCAAAAAAAACCATTTATGTTTCAAAAATCTACCATTCTTGTTGCACTTACCTTGTTTTTGGTAGTGGGCGTTAATACCATAGTATTTACCAGTTCAGGCCAACCTCCGAGCGGGCATACCGGCGCACCGGGCGAAAATACTTGTGCAAAAGCGGGTTGCCACGATTCAAACGCAGCTTCGGCTACGTCGCTTATTTCGTTTGATACTGCGCCAACTGGCGGTTTTGCCAACGGCTATACACCAGGCACCTCGTATAACGTGTTTCTGAACGTAAACGCACTACCTAGCCCGTCGAGCACCTCACCACGCAATGGTTTTGAAATAGTAGCCTTGAATGCGAGCAATAACCAAGCAGGTACATTTACAATTACCAACACAACCCTTACTACAAAGACCACGCAAACATCAAGGGAGTATGTTGGGCATAAAAGTGCTAGCAGCACCGCAGCTTGGACTTTTAAGTGGGATGCCCCTGCCGCAGGCACAGGTGCAGTTACTTTTTATGCAATTGCTAATATGTCGAACAACAATAACTCAGATGGTGGTGACAGGATTTATACCCAGTCGTTTACTATTGCCGAGGCTACGGTAAATCCTTGCGCCAATTTTAATTCGTTTATTTCTACCCCGGGCAATGCTACTTCAATTTGCGGAGGTCAATCGTTGGCACTTTCGGCTGGTGCTACAGGTGGCAGCGGCACGGCTTCTTACGACTGGAGCACAGGCGGAACAAACCAAACGGAGACGGTAAGTGCGGCCAATACCTACACTGTAACAGTAACTGATGGTGCATGCACCAGCACTAGTTCCATTACCATAACCAGTATTAACGCCGGCGTTGCCAATTTTACCACTTCAGTAACCAACAGCGATGTAGTTATCAATAACAGCTCTACTGGTGTTAACGGCAACTATACTTGGGATTTTGGTAATGGCGAAAGTTATGCCGACAATAGCGCTTCATTTACTTATACTTATGCCGCACCGGGTACTTATACCATTGGCTTAAGCTATACTGATGTATGTGGCACGGTTCGCACTAGCACTCAAACGGTTACCATAGTTACCGTAGGTGTATCAGATATAGGTTTGGCGAACTTACTGAGTGTTTATCCTAATCCTATCAATAGCCAAGCGAGTATTAACATTAATGGTTTTAATGGCAGCGAGTATGAGGTTACCTTGGTGGATATAACGGGCAAAATAGTTCGTAACATACAAGGTATTGCTGGCACGCCAATGTATATCAATCGCGATGGATTAAAAAGTGGCATGTATTTCTATAATGTTATTTTGAACGGCCAAACGGCTCAAGGCAAGTTATTGATTGATTAATACTTTGTAAGGCGCTGCGAAATCTGTTCGCTGCCTATTTGCACAGCAACTATATAAGTACCCTTAGGCAAATGGCTTAAGGGTACTTTTGTTTTTGAGGAGGACGAGATTGTATTAAAAACCACTTGCCCAAGTACATTGATGAATGATATGCTTGCAACTGCGTGAGGGGTTTCAATAATGCAATACTCTTGGGCTGGGTTTGGGTAAATGCTGATGGGGTTTTGATTAAAGCTTTGGTTTGAAATACTATTTATAGTATCTAAAAACTCTATTCGCAGCAGGCCCTCGTTGGCGGCACTGGCCCATATTACGCCTGATGGGTCATAAGCTAGCTGCAGTATTTGTTCGGTAGGTAAGAATGTGCCACTGGTATCGGGCCTGCTGATAGTGGATATATTGAACCAGTCAAGTCCTCCCTCGTATACCACCAACCCCTTATCGGCCGAGGCAAAATATAAATAGCCGTTATTGCCAATTGCAATATGATTGATACTGTTTGATGGATTGTTTGAGGTAAGCGTGTTGTAGTATACCCAGCCCAAATTGCCATCAAATGCTGCGGCGCCAGATGCAGGCATGGCAAGCAAGTAGTCGCCATTATTATTGCGCTTTATATCCAAAACGGTATTATCAGGAAGGCCGCTATTGCTGTGGCGGTAAATAGTCCATGTAGTATCTTGTTGGCGCATAAGCCCGCTATTGAGGCCGCCAAGCCAAACAATATTGTCTGGACCGCAATACGACGAGGTGATGTGCTCCACAAACCAATTAGTGTTTGTTTCGCGATAAACCTTCCAGATGCCATTGCTTATTTCAACCGCGCCCCCAACGGTGCCTACCCAAGCAGTGCCATTGGGGCAAAATGAAATAGTACGCACAAAATCATCGGGTAAAGTACTGCTAGAGGTAGTATAGTTTATCCAGCTAGTATCTGTTTGCACCCAAAAGCCGTTAAGAAAAGTGCCAACCCAAGCATGCCCTGCAGTATCAAAGGCAATAGCCCGAATTTGATAGCCTAGTAAGGTATCTACAATGTCCCAAACTCCGTTTTTAAATGCTGTTAGCCCGTTTTCGGTACCAATCCATAAGCTTGAATCGGGAGCAATGGCTAATGCCCTTACATTATCATCGGGCAATGGGCTGTTGTCTGTGTTGTATACCTCTAAAACATGTGGTTGGGCTTTGGCAACTGAGCTTAGGCTAACAAATGCTATTAGAACCAAGAAGATACGGTATATCACAACTTCGATAATTTGGCAAACTTACTACCATTAATCCCATTCAATCTAACAAGATAAATGCCTTTCGGAAGAGAAGAAATATCTAACTGGTAGCGGAGGGTGTTGTCGGCAATTGGTGTCTCCATTACCTGTTTACCACTTGCATCAAATAACGCTAAGGCACTAAACTCTCCATTAGGTACAATAATGGTTACGATGCTTTGAGCTGGGTTTGGGTACACAATTAAGCGGTTGTCGGCCAGTTCAGCTATACCTACACCTGGGTTGTGCATTACGCTTATATAAATGGTAGTATCGGCAGCACAGCCAGCTGCGGTAGTGTAGCGGTAAGTAATGGCAACCGAATCGTTGGCGCCGGCCTGCGACGGCGAGAACCAAGTATTGTTATTGCCATCAGTACTTATGCCACGGCCACTGAAAATACCCGTTGCCGGGAAAGCGAATACTTGAACTGGCGCATCGGTATCTAAATATCCAGCGCCTAATCCTATTATGTTTGCAGGTGTTGGCATTTCAACTACTGCCGTTACGGCTACCAACTCACTGGGGCACTGGAAACTAGTGCCACCTACGGTGGTTACACTTTGCGCATATACCGTTGTGTTCTGCCGCAAAGTATCGATAATGTACGTTGCTCCTACTTGAAGCAACGTATCGCCGTTAGCATTGTTATACCAATTATAAATTGTGCCACCGGCAGCAGCCAAAGTAGCATCGGCACCAAGGCAAGTGGTATCGCCAATAGCAAGTGGCGTTAAAGGGGTTATTTGGGTAATAGTAACTGTATCTGAATAAGCAACCCCGCAAGGGCTGGTTACTTGCACAAAGTAGTCGCCCGGTTGGGTTGCGGTAATACTTTGTGTGCTCAATCCGTTCGACCACTGATATGCCGAACCCGGACTGGCAGTGAGCGTTACGGTACTATTGTTGCACAAATACGGATCGCTTGATAAGGTTAAGCTCGCAGTAGTGCCGCTTTGAGGCGTTTGTTTGGTTAAGGTAATAGGAATAGCGGTCCAGTTGTTGTTGTCATTTGTTTCCAAGAAATTATTCCTAGGGTCAACTTGGGCTACTATCCAATAATCACCATTACAGGTTCCAGGTGGTATATCAATCCACATACCATCAAGATATTGGCTGTATATATCCACGTATCCAACCGATATGCCCTGTTCAATTGGGTTGCAGCTGTATACGCCACCGCCCATACCAAAGTTTGGGATATTGGTGCTGGTAATGATGTTGCCTTTATTGTAATGGTGGTCGTCTCGGCAATCGCCATAAGAGGCATTGCAATTGCTTAAATCCATCAAACAAAACCCGATTTTGGCGCCTGTACCAATAATGGGCCACTGCAAGGTGTCTGGTTGGTTGGGGTCCTCCATGCGCAACGAAAAGCTAACCCAGTCATCAACGTGGTTGTGCCCATGGCCTGGATGATATGTTTGGCCGCCAGCCCATCGGTCGGTGTAGGTTACTATATTGCCATTTCGGTGATAAATGCGCTGTTTGAGTAAGTTGGTAGGTTCCGTGCCATTGGGGCAAGTAATAATCGATCGGGTAGGGTCATAAATAGTATCAGTTCCGCAAATGAAATAATCGGTACCCAAAACCGTAAACGAACCGAAGCCCATATTAGGTGTAGAGCCTGTTACGCGCAACCTTCCATCATCGGCGCCATTGCCGGTTTGAGAATATTCGGTAGGGGTGTCGGTAACTAAACCATACCACGATATCATAATATCGGGCAACAAATCGCAGTTGGTGGTGCCATCGGGGCAGAGACAGTTAGTGCCATTCGTTGTAGAGCACGGCTGGCTATAACTGTAGGTGCTAAACGTAAAAATTGCTACTAATATTAAGTACAGGTGTTTCATCGCTATAACTCTTAAACACAAGTTAACAATAAATAACCAAGTTGGCAATTGCCCGCTGCACAAAGCTTTTAAAACTGAATGACCGATTACATGACGCATTGGTCGAAAAACTTATGTTGCAACATTGATTAGGTCGGTAGAACCTTTTACTTTTGTAATCGTTGTACATGCAACTATTTATTTCATGAATGACCAAAAGTACATAATTAGCGATTCTATCGGTTACCTTGCTGGTAGGGTAAAGCGAGAATTGACGCGCCTTCTGGCACGTAAGTTATGCGATGCAGGTGGTCAAATTACGGCTGAGCAATTTAGTTTACTAATGATGCTATGGCTAGAAGATGGTCGAAACCAGCAAGATTTAGCCGATTTGTATGGTAAAGATAAAACCAGCATTGCCCGTATGTTGCAAACCATGGAGCGGCATGGGCTTATAATAAGAGTGCCAGATGAAAAGGACAAGCGCAACAACTTGCTTTACATAACCCAAAAGGGTTTGGAAATTAGAGCCAAGCTTTTTCCGACACTGCAATCCTCTTTACAAGAAACAGAAGCAGGAATTAGTGCCGAAGAGCTGGAAACTTGCAAAAGTGTGTTGCACAAAATGGTTGACCACCTAAGTCAAATAAATGATGATGCCTGTAAGGGGAACAAAGGATACGAATGTTATGAAGAAGAGACTAACCGTGACAATAAATAAGATAATGAATAACGGCATAAGCATACTTATTTGGGCACTTGCGGTGGGTATGGCAACGGCTACCGTTTCGGCGCAGAGCGCCTTGCCAGATAGCACAAGCAAAACCTACTCGTTAAACGAGGTAGTATCAATTGCACTAAAAAACCAACCTGCCATAAAGCAATCAATGTTGGATGAGCAGATAGGCGATAGGCAAATTAAAGCCAACTTATCGGGCTGGATGCCGCAATTGAATGCCAGTGCCAACCTTAACCACTTTTTGGAGTTGCCGGTAAGTTTTTTTCCGAATCAAGCTACCGGCGAGCGCACAGCAGTAAGAATTGGCGTTTTCAACACTTCAAACATACTGCTTGAAGCTAGTCAGAATATTTTCGACAACAACTTGCTGCTGGCTGCCCGCAATGCCAAATCGTTGCGCACCTGGTATGGTCAAAATACCGAGGAAGTAAAAATTGCAACTGTTGTTGCTGTAAGTAAAGCATACTATGACATATTGGTAACACAAGAGCAAGCTAATATTTTGGCCCAGGTGCGCGAAAGGCAACTAAAGCAGCAAAAAGATGCCAAATCGTTGTACGAGGGAGGCATTGTTGACCCTACCGATTATAAGCGTGCCACCATATCGCTGAACAATACCCTGGCCGACTTGAAACGCACTGGCGAAGTATTGAAAGCCAAGTATGCCTATCTGCGACAGTTAATGGGTGCTGAGGCGGGTGAGGTCTTTGCCTTAAAATTCGATAGGTATGCCATGGAGGCGGAAATGTTGCTAGATACCGCTATGCTGGTAGACTACAACAACCGCATTGAAATGCAGCAATTGCAAACCCAAAAGCGCCTGCAAGACATAAATTTAAGCGCCCAAAAATGGAGCTTTTTTCCTACCATATCCGCTTTTGCCAGCAGAAATCATGTTTTTCAGAACGATGATTTTGCCCAAATGTTCAACGAAGCCTACCCTAACTCGGTAGTGGGGCTATCATTGAATCTACCCATTTTTCAAGGGATGAAACGATACCAAAACCTAGAGCAGCAAAAGCTGGTAAACCAGCGATTGACGGAGGATATAGCCAATACCAAAAACGTAATTAATACCCAATACGAGCAAGCTATGGCATTGTACAAAAGCAACTTGAACGATTGGAAGGTAGCTACCGAGAACGTTACCTTATCAGAGGAAGTGTATAGCACTATTAAGCTACAATACGATGAGGGTATTAAAACCTATTTGGATTTGATGGTGGCCGAAACCGATTTGAGAGCGGCACAGCTTAACCAATTGAATACGATATTAAACGTCCTGTCGAGCAAGTTGGATGTAATGCAGAGTTTAGGAACCATTAACACAAATCGATAAACTATAAACAAATGAAGGGATTTTCCTGGGGGATACTGGCTATGATTGTTGTATCCATTGTAACAACATCTTGCGGAGGCTATAAAGCAGCAGAACAAAAGCCATTGAATGCGGCTGTGCCGGTAAATGTATTTACCGTAACCGAGCAAGGTATTACGGGTATTGACAACTACCCAGCCACGATAGTGCCGCTTGATGAAGTTGAACTGCGTGCCGAAGTAACGGGCTCTATTACCAGCATTTTTGTGAAAGATGGGCAAACAGTTGTGAAAGGCCAAAAACTATATGAAATTGACCGAAGTAAATACGCTGCCAATTACAAACAGGCGCAAGCCCAGCTAAAAGCCGCCCAAAGCACATTGGAGCAGGCTAAGCGTGATGCTGAACGATATACTCGTTTGCAAGAGAAAGATGCCATCGCCAAGCAAGTTGTTGAAAATGCCAAAACGGCGCTGCTAAATGCCGAGTCGCAGTTGTTGGTTGCAGAAGCGGCTTTATCCAATGCCCAGACCGATTTGAATCGCTCCGTAATTACGGCACCGTTTGCTGGTACCATTGGTATTGCCAATGTTAAGTTGGGTTCGTTAGTAAGTGCAGGTTCAACCCTCATCAATGTCATCTCGTCGACCAACCCTATTGCGGTTGATTTTGCAGTGAATGAGAAAGACATTTACCGTTTTTCGCTGTACCTGGAACAGCCACGCAAGGATAGCGATTCGCTATTTTCGTTGCAACTACCTAGTGGCGATATGTACCCAACTCAAGGCCATTTGGTAACTATTGATAGGGCGGTTGACCCACTTACGGGTACTATTAAAGCCAGGTTGAGTTTTGATAACGAAGAAGGCAATCTAAGGGCGGGCATGAGCGGCATTGTGCTGGTGCGCAACCAAGATACCGGTACAAAACTGGTGATACCAAGCATGGCCGTTACGGAGCAATTGGGTGAGTTTTTTGTGTACGTTGTTGGCGATAGCAATAAAGTGAGCCAAACCCGCGTGAAACTAGGCACCACTGCTGGTGATAGAATAGTGGTGCGCGAAGGTTTGGAAGCGGGTGACTTGATTGTTACCTCGGGCATACAAAATATGAGAAATGGAACCATCGTGCAGCCCGATAATGCGGTGAAGTAAGGCGCAAGGATGCAACGATAGAGCATTTTTCGCCCCAAAGGGGCATAATAATTATAGCGGAGGGCAATGTCCTTCGGACATGATGGGGGAAACCTCTTTTACACAATATAGTTTTTTAATACCGAACACATGATTTCAGAAGTATTTATTAAGCGGCCTATTACCTCTATCGTAATCTCGCTGATAATAGTAATTATAGGACTATTGGCGGTGCTGAGCTTACCAATAAGCCAATACCCAAACATTTCGCCACCAACGGTAAACGTTACGGCTAGCTATACAGGTGCCGATGCCTTGACAGTGGAGGAAACCGTGACCACGCCCGTAGAGCTGCAAATAAACGGTACGCCAGGCATGAGCTACCTAAGTAGCACAAGTACCAGCGACGGCCGAATGAGCACCACCGTTACGTTTGATGTGGGTACCGATATAAATATTGCGGCCCTTGATGTGCAGAATCGCGTGAGTGTGGCGGAGCCAAGCTTGCCCGAAGCGGTACGCCGCTTGGGTATTACGGTTAAGAAACGTAACCCTACCTTATTGATGGTGGTGGCTATTTTCTCGCCCAATGAAACACACGATATTGAGTTTTTGGACAACTATACCAACATCTACCTAAAAAATGCCATTTTGAGGGTAGAAGGGGTAGGCGACGTGAATACCCGTGCCGAAGACTTCAGTATGCGTATTTGGCTAAACCCAGATAAGTTGGCACAATTAGGCATGACCCCTGCCGATGTAGCTGATGCAATAAGAGAGCAAAATATACAAGTGGCTGGTGGAGCTGTAGGTGCTTCGCCGCAGCCCGAAACCCAAGCGTTTGAATACTCTTTGCTACTCAATGGCCGGTTGGAAGATGAGGAACAGTACAAGAACATTATAGTGCGCACTAATACCGATGATGGCTCTTTGGTATATCTTAAGGATATTGCCCGCATTGAGTTGGGTAAATTCAACTATGGCGGTGCGGTGCGTTCAAATGGCCAGGAGTCGGCATTGTTGCTTATTTACCAAACCCCTGATGGTAATGCAATGTCGACAGCCGATGGAATTGAGGCGGCGCTTGCCCAGCTTAAAAAGGGATTTCCGTCAGATGTGGATTACAAAGTGGTGTTTGAATCGGTGAGCGTGGTGCGCGTGTCCATTAAAGAAGTAGTGCAAACCCTGTTAGAGGCATTGCTATTGGTTACTTTGGTGGTATTCTTGTTTTTGCAAAGCTGGAGGGCAACACTAATACCCGTGTTGGCTATCCCTGTTTCTATCATAGGTACATTCATCTTCTTCATACCGCTTGGGTTTACCATCAACACCCTTACGCTGTTTGGATTTTTATTGGCCATAGGAATAGTAGTTGATGATGACATTGTGTTTGTTGAGGCAGTGCAACATTACATCGACCACGAGAAACTTTCGGCTAAAGAGGCTACCCGCAAGGCTATGAAAGATATTACCGCTCCTGTTATTGCCATTGCATTGATATTGGCAGCGGTGTTTGTGCCGGTAGGCTTTATCCCAGGCATCGTAGGTGGCTTGTATCAGCAGTTTGCTATCACTATCGCTATATCGGTATTACTGTCGGCATTTGTAGCGCTTACCCTTACGCCGGCATTGTGCTCGTTGTTGCTGAAACCGATGAACTTAAACAAAGAGTCGCGCGGGTTGAACCGTTTTTTCTTTGGGTTCAACAACTGGTTTGCCAATGTAACTGGCCGCTATTCTAATAGCGTTAAATACGTTATTAGAAAGGCGCCTTACGCCATGGTTTTGTTGGTGTGTATTTACGTAGGCACAGTGGGGTTGTTTAGTATGAAACCAACTGGGTTTGTGCCAAATGAAGACGAAGGCCGATTGTTTATTGCCGTTACCCTGCCTGAGGGTTCATCAAGCATTCGCACGGCTGAGGTGCTGGAGGATGTTTACGAAATCATCAAAAAATATCCAGCCATTAAAAATGCCACTTCAGTTGCGGGCCTTAACGTACTTAACTTTTCGGTTAAGAGCAATACAGGTACTTTCTTTACCCAGCTACAACCTTGGGATATGCGCACCAAGCCAGAAGATAAGCTGGAAGGTTTATTGCCACGTTTGCGCAAAGATTTGGCGTCCGTTAAAGAAGCGAATATTATAATAGTATCGCCGCCAGCTATACCGGGCTTGGGCACTACAGGCGGTTTCAGTTTTGTGTTGCAGCAGCGCCAAGCGGGCAGTGTGAAAGAGTTGGAGGAAGTAACGGGCAAGTTTGTAGCAGCCATCAATCAGCGGCCCGAAATTGCAGGTGCATACTCGTTTTACAATGCCCGAACCCCCGGCTACCAAGTAATAGTTGATAGGGAAAAGGCCAAGAAAATGGGCGTTTCGCTGTCGGCGGCTTACGGGGTTATATCCAATTACATGGGTAGCATATACATTAACGACTTTACGAAGTACGGCCGCAACTTTAGGGTAGTGGCGCAGGCCGATACCGCATACCGAATGAACGTTGAAAGCATCAAGAATTATTACGTAAAAAACAACAAAGGCCAATCGGTGCCATTAAGCGCGCTTGTTGACTATAAGGTAGTAGAGAATGCCTCATTGCTATCGCACTATAACCTGTTTCGCTCGGCCGATGTAAACGGCAATGCCGCACCTGGTTATAGTAGCGGCGAAGCATTGGCAGCGCTAGAGGAAGTGGCCGAGCAGGTATTGCCTGCTGGCTACAGCTATGAGTTCTCTGGTCTGAGCCTTGAAGAAAAAAAATCGGGTGGTACCACGGGTATTATCTTTGCCTTGTCCATCGGGTTCGTATTCTTGCTATTGGCTGCCCTTTACGAGAGTTGGTCGGTGCCGTTTTCTATCTTGCTATCGGTTCCTATCGGGGCCTTTGGAGCTATCTTGGCACTAACTTTCTTGCCACAACTGAGCAACAATATTTACGCCCAAATCGGTTTGATAACCCTTATCGGTCTCACAGCCAAGAACGCCATTTTAATTGTGGAGTTTGCTAAAGAACGTGTTGATTGGGGCATGGATGTAGTGGCTGCAACCCTTGAGGCGGTTAGGCTGCGCTTGCGCCCAATCATCATGACTTCTATGGCATTTATTCTGGGCATTTTGCCGCTGGTTTTTGCTTCGGGTGCGGGTGCCGTTGCGCGCCAAACCATTGGTTGGACAGTGCTGGGCGGTATGCTTTCGGCAACCTTTTTGGCCATTTTTATTGTGCCAGTATTATTTGTGCTCATTACCCGCTTGGCATACAGCAAAGAAAAGCTAGCCGAGCTACAAGCCAACTTTAAGCCTGAAGATCATACTGGTGGTTTGCATGGTTGATTGGTTAGTTGCTAGTGAAAAGTGAATAGTAACGAGCAATTATAAATAGCGGTGGCGAGGTTTTCCTTGTCGCCGCTTTTTGTTTGTAGGGAAAAACCAAAACAGGTTCCTCCCCATTTTTCAGGGGGAGGGTACCTGCCTGCCGCAGGCTGGGGTGAGGGAAAATGGACGAATTGTGAATTTCAAGGTGCTGGTAAGTTATTACGAGGTGGAGCTGTTTTTTTGGTGCATAGTTCGGTGCAGGTTTGAGCCATAGCGCTCATCCGAGCAACCCCCTCCCAGCCTCCTCCTTCGACTTCAGCTCAGGACAAGCTCCTAAAAATGGGGAGGAGCTTACATAGTTCTTGTTTAGTTGAAAATAAACCCTTTAACTTGCTATTCCACCACCTTCCTGCCCGACAATAGCGGTAATAGTATAAATGGTATGGCCAGGCTGCGGTAGCGCAATATTGCGCCTACGTTGGGTACTATTAGCCCAATGAGTACTAGCAGCATCAACCCAAAAAACAGCGCCGTGAGCAGGGGTGGCTTTTCAAGCAATGGCTTGCGGATGCTGAACAATCCTATCACAACCAACAGCAAAAACCAGGTATGGTCAATGATGGCTAACCAATACAGGTGGCTGGTTTTGGATAGGTTATAGGGTGCAATAAATTGGTTGTAGAGGCTATAAGGTATATTTTTGGCCAATCCTATCAGGGTAGGTTCCATAGCTGGCAAGGGTATATTGCTATTGCCTGCCCGCAACGCTACAAACTGCTCTTGTTTGTTAGCTATTTGTTGCAGTATAGTTTGGTTGTTGGATATTGGCATGTAGCTACCAATAATTAATGTGCACGCTATTATACCCAAATAGATATTTACTCGGCCATTATCAAACACTGGGCTGAGTATTTGTGCTAACAGCAGCGGCAACAGAAGCATTACCAGAAAATCGCGGATAATGAAAGTGCCGGCTAAACCCAACAGTACATATAGCATATACTTGGGCAACCAGCCTATAAGATAGATGCGCGACATGCCATACATGGCCAATGAAAGCGTAAACAATGCCATGGCCTCTTTGTGTATACCCGAGGTAAAGAACCAAACCGATGGTACACACAGGAGCGCCCCAAGTACCAACCAATTGTTGCTTATGAGCGGCCTGAAAGCTTTATAAAGCAACAGCATACCACAATAGGAAAGGAAAGCAAAAAACACGCTATTGGCCCAATTGTTGCCCCATGTAAATAAGTTGGCCAATGCATTGAACCGCACCACCGAAAATGCGCTCGTGTCTGTCCAATAGCCCATAGCATCTATCTGTGGGGCAATCCAATTGGATATTGCGGTGTTGTTCGGCCCAAAAGTAAGGCGCAAGTATTTAAGTGGATCTTCGCTAAGGGTATTGAATATTATTTTCCCGTCGCGCAAGTAATTGATGGTATCTCCGCCATTAAACAAGCTGAAATGAATTTCAACAAAGGCAATTGCTAAAGTGCATTTAACAACTAATATGCTTACCCACACCCAAGCTGGAATTCCCTCGCCCCTAAACAACTTTACCCGCCAAACCAATAGAGCTAGCAGTATGGTGTAAAATAAGGGCAGGATAAAAATGGGCATTAGGTATCAAGTATCAAGTAGTGAGTATCCAGACAAATATAGCTATGTAATACGAGGTAGGCAGTAAATATTAGCCAAAAGTGGGTGTTTGATGTATTTTATCGTTAAACAAAGAAATTGTTGCGTAGATAGGGCGTTGCCCCATCCTATAATTGTTAAACCCCGTTGGGGTAAACCGCAATATGTAAACGCCCCAACGGGGCATAATAGTTATAGCCGGGGGTTCTGCCCTCGGCACGGAATGCGGGCTTTGTAGTACTATACGTTTATACTAATGGAAAGAAACAAAAAAAGCCGCCCCGTTAGTATACGAGGCAGCTTTTGGTAGGTATTGTAACAGCAGAATTACTTCTTGCCGTACTTCTTTTGGAATTTCTCGATACGACCAGCAGTATCGATGAACATCATCTTGCCAGTGAAAAATGGGTGCGATTTGTCAGAAATCTCCAAACGCACAACAGGGTAATCTTTACCGTCTTCCCATTTGGTAGTCTCGCGAGAGTTAATGGTAGAGCGGGTTAGGAATGAATAGCCTGCAGAAATATCTTCAAACACCACAAAGCGGTATGATGATGGGTGGATGTCTTTTTTCATTACTCGATTCTTTTAAGGACTGCAAATATAGAGCCTTTTCGTTAAAATATCAATTGATTATACACTTTTTTGTAGAAACGGGGTTGCCTGCCCAATCCACTTGTCGGGGTTGATAGTTAATTTATCTATTTATTAAGGCTTATTTGCCGTTTACTTGTCTTTTACGCTTAAATTAGCTGCAAGCGGCAACGTGATTTTTGTTAGTTGCATTGACCACTGTATTATTCTATAGCAATCCAAACACTATGAAGTACGAACGGATAAACCCTGAGTTGTTTAGCTACAACCGTGAGCGTTTTAAAGCACAAATGAAAAGCAACTCCTTGGTTGTGTTTCACTCTGCCGAGTTGATGCCTATGAGCGCCGATGCTACTTTCCCTTTTCGCCAGAACCCTGATATTTTTTATTTAACTGGCATCGACCAAGAGGAAACCATGTTGATTTTGTTTCCGGATGCACCTGTTGAGGCTTATAAGGAAATGCTGTTTATTCGTAAAACCAACGAAGTAATAGCAGTTTGGGAAGGGGAGAAGCTAACCGTTGAGCAGGCCAAAGAAATTTCGGGCATTAAGAACATATACATGGCCGATGAGTTTGATACCTTGCTCAAGGTACTCATGAACCATGTTGAGAACGTATACTTGAACCTGAACGAGCACGACCGAAGCAGCAACGGGCTACCATATAAAGACTTACGTTTCGCAAACGAGTTGCGCGAGCGCTTTCCGCTGCACAATTATAAGCGCGCGGCCCCTATAATGGAGTCGCTTCGAGTTATCAAATCAGACATCGAGATTGCACTATTGCAGCACTCGTGCAACATTACCGAGAAGGCTTTCCGCAGGGTATTGAAATTTGTGAAGCCCGGCGTGAAAGAGTACGAAATTGAGGCGGAGATCATGCATGAGTTTTTGCGTAACGGGTCCACCGATTATGCTTATTACCCCATTATTGCTAGCGGGAAGGATAGTTGCATACTGCACTACGATAAAAACAACAAAGTTTGCCAAGATGGTGAAGTGCTGTTATTTGATTTTGGTTGCAAATATGCTGGCTATGATAGCGACATGAGCCGCACGGTGCCCGTGAATGGCCGATTTACAAAGCGCCAAAAAGACGTTTACAATGCAGTATTGCGCACTATGCGCCATGCTACATCATTACTTAGGCCAGGAGTATTGATTGAGGAGTACCACAAAGAGGTTGGCAAATTTATTACTAGCGAGATGATAGCGCTCGGCCTGTTTACGAAAGCCGAAGTAGATGCGCAAGACCCTAAAAAGCCATTGTATAAAAAGTACTTCATGCATGGCACCTCGCACTTTTTAGGCCTTAACACCCACGATGTAGGCGATAGATATAAAGCACTGAAAGCAGGTATGGTACTTACTTGCGAACCAGGTATTTACATTCCAGCGGAGCGCATAGGCATCCGTTTGGAGAACGACATTTTGTTGAGCCACGAAGCCCCGATTGACTTAATGGCCAGCATACCGGTTGAAGCCGAAGAGATTGAGGAATTGATGAACAGTTAGTCCACGGTCAACGGTCCACGGTCCACGGACGAAAGTTTTGATACTGGATTGGTTTTGAGCTTTTAAGCTTTGGCAATGGTAATAAGAGGGGTTGCTTTCCAGCGGGCCCTCTTGATTTTCTTCAGAAGGCCTTCGTAACCAATCAGCCCTAATGCACCCTGCCGCCCACAGGTACATCTTGCTGCGGCTGCAGGAGTATAATGTGGCCCTGCGCGTCAGGCAAACCCAGCAACAGCACTTCAGACATAAACGGCCCCACTTGCCGCGGCGGGAAATTGACTACTGCTACCACCAGCTTGCCAATTAAGGTTTCGGGGGTATAGTGGTGCGTAATTTGCGCAGAGGTGCGCTTGTTGCCTAGTTCGGCGCCAAAATCAATGGTGAGTTTATAGGCGGGTTTGCGCGCTTCGGGAAAAGGCTGGGCATCTATTACCCTACCCACGCGCATGTCAACTTTTAGGAAATCTTCTATGGTGGCCATTACGTTGGGTTTAATGCTCCAAAAACCGCTTACCAACGCAATCCAACAGCTCTTGGTGTATTTGGGGGCTGCTGGCTATTATCTGGCGGCCAAAGAGGTAATTGTCGCCGCCACCAAAGTCGGAGACCATGCCGCCCGCCTCTTGAATAATGATGATGCCACCAGCCACGTCCCAAGGGTTGAGGCCATGCTCAAAGAAGCCATCGAAACGGCCATTGGCCACGTATGCCAAATCTACGGCGGCACTGCCCATGCGGCGTAGCCCACGGCAACATTGCATGAGGTGTCGTAAGCTATCCATATAGGCGTTTATACCGCTAAAGTCGGTATACGGGAAGCCCGTAGCCATCAATGCATTGGCCAGTGGTGCCCGTTTTGATATGTGTATAGCACGGTTGTTCATTTTAGCGCCATCACCTTTCAGGGCACTGAATAGTTCTGCACGGTTCACTTCATACACAAACCCCATAACCAATTGCTCGTTGTGCCTTAGGCCAACGCTCACCGAGTAGGCAGGTATATCGTGCAGGAAGTTTGTAGTGCCATCGAGCGGGTCAATAATCCACTCCCACTCGCGGCCGGTAATGTCGGTGGTATCTTCCTCGGTTATCAGCCCCGCATCGGGTATCAGTTTCAGTAATCCTTCCACAAGCATTTGCTCAGCTTGTTTATCCACGTAACTAACCAGGCTATTGCGGTCTTTCTCTTCGATAACGATATCGTTGCTATGTAAGGATTCTTGGCGTATAAACTGCCCGGCTTTGAGCACCAGTTCGGCAGCGGAGGCGTATATTTTGTTCATTGTAGAAATGGATTTAAAATTCAAAATTGAAAATTTAAAATTAGGGAGGCCCATTTTCCTGAAAGGAATTTTCAATTTTGAATTTTCGATTTTTAATTAGTTTAATCAAACCGGATACTGCAGCCCTAATCCTTTCAAGTGGTCGCGGATGATGATAGCTACCTGTTCGTTTCTGTACCAGCGCTTATCGGCAGGTATAATGTGCCAAGGTTTATCTTGGCAACCGTTAATAATCTGTTCATACGTTTGGCGGTAATGTTTCCATTTGGCATCGCTTATTTCATCGGTATGGTTGTAT
>CAIOSU010000439.1 GCA_903861055.1 uncultured bacterium | reverse complement strand
GTATCGAAAGATGTTCACCTTATTGATCTTGTTTTTACTCGTTTGATTGTTTGGCTCGCCACCGAAGTTTGGGTTGACTCTGAGGCGACGTTGATTGGTAGGGTAGCTAGCATTAGACGTCATAAATGTAGGGTTATTTCATTTGTGACACGCCGGTTTGACGTGCCTTCTCCTAGGGCTGTCAACCCAACATTTATCTTTTGGGGGCGCATCAGCAATCAAAAAAGGCTTTGCCGCTCAATTTGTTTCTTTTCAAAAATATACAAACGCTATCCGTTGGCTAAATTTTGGATTTTAGGACCTGATGGCGGCGAACTGGAGGCATCGAAAAAGTTGTGCGCTTCGCTCGGATTGACGGAAGTCGTTACGTTTGTTGGTGCTGTAACTCAAGATGAAATTATTACTTACGCAAGCCGTGCGTCCTTTTTTTTACAGATGAGTGCATATGAAGGTATGTCATTATCTGTGGTTGAGTCTATGCAATTGGGTTTGGTACCAGTGGTAACACCAGTTGGCGAGATACCAAATTACTGTGCAAATGGTGTAAACGCAGTTTTTGTTAATTCAGACAAAAAAGCTTTAGAAGAAGTAAGTGGACTTATTGATAGCGGGGATTTTTATCAGATTATGCGCGCCAACGCAATTGCAACATGGTCGAGTAAGATTCTATATCGTGAATCTGTATTGATTGCTTGCCAAAAGTTGCTTTTGAAAAAAAATTTGGACTCTCGCACAGTGGCAAGCTTTGGAGATGAGTGGTCACGTTTTGATCAACGGGCAATGCCTGAACATGAGGCGCATAAAGTATTTGAGGAATATTTTGCAATTTTCTCGTGGAATGATTTGCCAAAAAAGGCAGTTGGCTTTGATATGGGATGCGGCAGCGGGCGTTGGGCACGTTGGGTTGCTCCAAAAGTCGGGCATTTACATTGCATTGACCCATCAGATGCAATATATGTTGCTATGGCCAATTTAGACAATTATGACAATGTCACTTTTCACCAAACATCGGTGGATTCTGAATGTTTACCATTGGCCAGTCAAGATTTTGGCTATTCATTGGGTGTGTTGCACCATGTACCTGACACTGCAGCCGCGATCCGGTCGTGTGTAAATTTGTTGAAACCTGGCGCACCCTTGCTTTTGTATCTTTATTACGCCTTCGACAATCGGAGTTGGTGGTTTAGGGCCTTGTGGGGTTGCTCTGATTTGGGAAGACGGTTAATTTGTAAGTTGCCGCCCTGGCTAAAGCATGCGGTTACGAATGTGATTGCGCTACTGGTGTATTTTCCGCTTGCAACCTCCAGTCGAATTTTGGAAAAACTGGGTTGTGATGTGGGCGATATCCCTCTTTCCTACTATCGAAAGCACAGTTTTTATACCATGCGAACAGATGCGCGTGATCGGTTCGGTACACCGCTGGAGCATCGATTTACAAGGGAGCAGATCAAAAAAATGATGGAAGGCGCAGGCTTGACTAATATTTGTTTTTCGGAATCGGCACCGTTTTGGTGTGCAGTCGGAGTGAAGTGCTGAGATGTGGCCCTATTGGTTGTTGTTCATAGTGACCGCTTTTCAAGCATTGTCAAAGCTGCAGCTTAAGGTGAAGTTTTTGCCTGGTGAACATTGGTCATTTTCCTGGAGAGCTATATTTTTTTTGCTTGCAGTTATGATTGGGTTTCGGCATGAAGTTGGTGGCGATTGGAGCGCATACTCGCGGCAACTTGAGCGCATAGGAAATGAAGCGTTTTTTGAAACATTGAATGGTAGAGATCCTGCCTTTTACTTACTGAACTGGCTAGCTTCGGAGTCTGGATTAGGTATATATTTTGTAAACTGCGTACTTGGTATTCTTTTCACTTGGGGTCTTTTGTCCTTTTGCCGAAATCAGCCTCGCGCTTGGCTGGCATTGGTTGTATCGGTGCCATATCTGATTACAGTAGTTGCTATGGGTTACTCACGCCAGGGTGTTGCTATTGGTTTGGTAATGCTGGGTTTGGTGGCCCTTGATAAAAAAAATGTTTTCAATTTTTTGGTATTTGTTGCGCTTGCTGCTGCGTTTCACAAATCGGCGGTCATTCTGATACCGCTTGCAGCTTTGGCTGGCACAAAGCGGCCGGCATTGACGGTGTTTTTGGTCACAATTACGGCTGTTTTACTGTTTAGTTTGTTGTTGCAAGAATATGTTGATAGCTTGATAGTTGGTTACGTCGATGCTGAATATGAATCTTCTGGCGCAGCCATTAGGGTAGCCATGAACGCATTACCAGCAACTGTTTTTTTGCTGATGCGTAATCGGTTTTCATTGAAACTTGCTCAGCGCAAATTTTGGTCATGGATGGCTGTTGTTTCGCTCGGTTTTATAGTGCTTCTATACTTTTCCCCATCGTCCACAGCAGTGGATCGAGTGGCTTTGTATTTGATACCACTTCAACTGTTTATTTGGTCACGGTTACCGGACGCGATGGGTCGACGCAGTGGTACAAAAGAATTCTGGGTCTATGCGGTAATAGGGTACAGCGCGTCTGTGCATTTTGTCT
>CAIOSU010000438.1 GCA_903861055.1 uncultured bacterium | reverse complement strand
GCTATCGGCATCTTTACTGAGCACCATAAAGTAAAAGTCGCTACCATCGGTAGTGGCTTTGTAGGCATCGGGGGTAACGGGCATGCCAGTGGTAAAACCCAGCGTGCCATCGTTTCGGAAGCCAACATTTACTTCCCCTCCCCAGCCAGATATGTAGATATTATCGCAAATATCTACCAACAGCGCCGTTGGCGAAATATCTACCCCAACCGAGCCAGAACCGAAAACAGTAGAGAAACGAGTAGTATTCAGGTTTCTATTGAGCTTGTGAATGTATTGTTTCCCGTTGGCGTTGCTGTAAACCCCAGCAGTAACCGGGTATGCGCCTAACGTTTGGCCGTAAACGTAAATGTCCTCGTTGGCATCTAATTGTATTTTGTATGCTTGGTCGTAAAGATTGGTGCCAATGTAAGTGCCCGTTTGAAATGCAGTGCCTGTGTTGTTTACCCTAATTATATACCCATCAGTAGAGCCGCCCAGGTAACTGCCATTGAGGCCTGAGCCCATACCCGGCAGATTGGCACTTTGGGTGCCACCACACACAAATATTTCATCGTTAGGTGCTACTTGCATGGCATAGCCGGCATCGTCTTGGGTACCACCAATGTAGGTAGCAAAAACCAAGGTCTGAAGGTTGGCGGTGTATTTCAGCAAACAAGCATCTTGCCCACCACGGTTGGTTGCTTGTGCGGCACCCGCCGTTACCGGAAAATTGGTTGATTGGGTGCTAGATGTTACAAAAATGAAATCTTGGTCATCCACTATTATCTCGCCACGGGCTTGATCGGCATAGTTGTTTACAAGGGTTACTGAGGTGTTCAACCCATCGTTGCCCGTGCCGCCTGCATAAGTTGAGCCTTGTAGAGCACTGCCTGCTGCATTAAATTTGCTGATGTAGATATCAGAGCCATTGTTAAACTCAATTACGTAAGTGTTGGTATAAAGCGTACCGCCCCTGAAGGTGTTTTGCACCGGGCTTACCAGCGGAAAGTTACTAGAGCCAGTGGCACCATACACCAACAACTCGTTTTGGTTATTTACTACCAAGCTATGAGGTGCTTCGTTACCAGCCCCGCCAAGGTATGTTGAAAACAACAGGTTGCTGCCATCAGCGGTAAATTTTGAAAGACCAATATCGCAAGCAAAAGATTGGGTAAATGGCCCAGGGTTGCCACCCGCAAAGAAGGTTTGATAAGCTCCTGCCGTAGTTGGGTAGCCCAAACCGCGAAAAACTACACCTCCAGCATACAGGTTACCATCTTGGTCGTAGGTGGCAGTGTAGCCCCAGTTATCGGTGGTTGAGCCGGTGTAAGAAGAAAAGATTAGCGTTGGATCAATCACCAAAGGATAGTTGTGGTCATATCCATCAGGCAGCGAAAAGCTTACTTCATCTTTTTTAAGCACAAATTTGCATGCCACTGTGCGTTTTTGTCCGTCGATAATTTGATATGCGTAAGGCGCGGTTTCGTAAATGTGGGTTACGCTGGTTTGGTAGTGCAGCTGGCCATCTTTTAGATATAGGTTGTCAACACCTTCAAACTGCAACACTACTTGGTTAGGGTCGGCACTGGGCTGAACAATGAACTCATATTTCAGGGTTTGGTCGTGCCCTTTTATGTTCATATCAATGCCTGGGTATAGCTCCGTGTAGCCAACACCATTGTATACACCTACGTTGCTGGCCCATTTGCTCGGGTCGTTGTCAAGGTAATAGTTTTCGTAATGGCTGAAAGGGCTGGTGCCTTGGGTTCCGGGTTCCGGGTTAGCACCTTTAAAACGAATTCTGAAAGCGTGGCTATCAAAGTAAATTGATTCGCCGCGCATGATTTTATTCTGAACGGTTTGGCCGTTCTCGTGCGGATGGCTAAGGGTTTCTTCTAGTTGGTGCGGGTCAACAAAGGCAAAGGTGAAAGCATTTTTCTCCAAAAACAGTTTGCCATTGTTAAAACGCAATTGGTACAGGATGTTATCATCCCACTGGCCTTTGTTCTCCGAAAAGGAGGCTTGGCTCCAACTATCAGCAACAGGGGCGTGCGGAGGGGTATGCTGCGCCATGAGCGTAGTATACGACACTAGCAGACAAACGACTGTTAAATAGCGCTTTATAGCACTTAGGTTATTCATGCTTGGTCAACTCCCGTTAATGGCCTTGGCCGTTTGGTTTTGTAATATGGAGTTAATATACGGCTTTTCTTTAATTGCCGAAAGGAATTGAGAAAAATACACAAGACCATTCAAAATAAAGGATGCCAATTATTAATATGGCTTATCCCCATCAACAGTTATACGTTGCAGAACGCGATATTGCAAGCCGAAATCGTTTACTGGCTTGTGTTGGGTAATGCGGTTATCCCAAAATGCCACCGAATTTACCTGCCACTTAAATCGGCAAATAAACTCCGGCAATATTACGTGCTGGTACAAAAAGTTGAGCAAAGCCTCGCTTTCCTTGGCCTTCATGCCTACAATATGGGTAGTAAACAGGCTATTTACAAATATGCCTTTCTTACCTGAAATAGGGTGCGTACGTATTACCGGGTGCGCCACTGGCGGGTTGGCAGCAATAGCCCCAGCCAAGCGCTCTGGTCCACCTGGCTCGGCAAGGCTTTCTTTAAACCCATATCTAAAATCATGAACGGCAGTAAGGCTCGATAAAAAGGCTTGCATTTTATCTGATAGGGCATCGTATGCCGCACTCATACTCGAAAACAGCGTATCGCCGCCAATGGGTGGAATGTGTTTGGAGTGCAATATTGAACCCAACGGCGGGGTAGCGCTGAAGGTCATGTCGGTATGCCACATTTCAATTTTCGATGGTTTGGCTTCCGAGTTTTCCAAGATGCAGATTTCAGGATAGCCCTCTACGTTGTTAAAGGCTGGGTGAATTTGCACTGGCCCGAAACGGAGTGCAAATTGTTTGTGCATTTCCGGTAACCAATCTTGGTTGCGAAAAAAGATTACTTGGTGCTCAACCAACGCATCGTGCACAAATTTGAAAGTAGCATCATCCAATGGCTGATTCAAATCGATACCCGATATTTCGGCGCCTAAAGCCGCAGTAAGTCTGGTAACGGTAGGGATAGTTACCGCAGTATGGTGGTTAGCACTTAGGGTGTTCGTTTCCATAGAAGGTGGTT
>CAIOSU010000437.1 GCA_903861055.1 uncultured bacterium | reverse complement strand
TTAAATAGTTTGGTTTAATAGGTTGAGGTAGGCCGCCCCGAAATTTCGGGGCGGCTTTTTTTATCACCCATGTGTATTTGCCAAGGTGATAGGCAATCTGTCCTTCTAGTGCTTATACTTCGCTTTGGCGCACCATACCTTAATCAATAACTTTGCATAATCGTTACAAACCGTAGCCAAGATGCTTACATTACCAAGGTTATCCATTTACAATCAACCTTTAGGGTTGGGGTTCATTTAAGTACCTTTTTCATTATCCTTATGGCACCAACACATAAAAACAAGAAACCCACCGCAACTATTATGCTGCGGTGGGTTTCTTGTTTATCGGTTGATAGCAAATAGCCAAAAAATTGGATATAAGCAGTGGGGTACGGAAGGCAACACAAACAAACCGCAACCGCCTACTCAAACACCTTGTACCGTTTCCGTAACGATTCGCTCTTTTCTTCGCGCTTAATGGTTTCCAGTGCTTTGGTTAGCGTCTCTAGCACAGCAGTATATTCGGCGCGCTCGTTGGGCGTGAGTATTACGCCGCTGCGGTCGGCATCTTTGGCGGCTGCATCTTCGGGGGCCAATATCAATCGGTAGGCCTCTATTACATTGTAAATGCTTTGCGCGGCGGCATAACGCTCATACCAAGCCTCGGCATATTTGGCAAAGGCTTGTAGGGTAGGCAGGGCTGTTTTCATGGCCGCGGGCTTTTGCTGTACCAAAAAGTCGCCATAGTCGTTTAGCAAGGCATAGCGGTTGTAACCCGCTGCCGGTGGCAATTGTGTTTCGTAAAAGTTTTGGTCTTCGGCATTGCCTTTAACGGCAAATATATACGACACGGTGGTCATCAAATCGCCATTGCGCTCGTTGCGCAGGCCAGCAGCTAACTTATAAGCCAGCTCATCGTCAACTATCATCAATGCCTCCAGCGCACGGGCTGTGGTGGCATAAAAACGTTGGCTCACCACTACGTCATTAAAAAACCCAACTAAGCTTTTATCTTCCAGCTTATCCAATTTTTGTATGGCCTCGGCAGCCACATCGCTCTTAGGGTCGTTTTGGGCAATTCCTTTAAGTATTTCCACCACTTTGGCATAGTCGGCTTGGCCGCTTTCAATGGTCATTTTGTTTATGGCCACTTTACGAATGTTCCAAAAAGGGTTGGTTAGCGCTTCATAAAATACCTCTTTGGCACCGGGCTCGCTATACTTCTTGCTCAGGGCAATCAATGCGTCGTATTGGTCGCGGTAGGTTTTGCCGTTTTTGTATTGGTAGGCATACTCCACCACCGATAGGTCGTCTTTAATAACGGCAGGCAAAGTGTGCGTGGCATCAAACACCACCAATAGCGGCATTTGCTTGGTGCGCACCTCTAGGGTTTGTTCGGCATCTTCAATTACAAAGCTCAATCGGCCTACCCGGTCGGCGTAGTGTACATCCACTTTCACGGGTATACGGTATATGGGGCGCTCTTCGTTTTGCTGGGTCTGTTTCACAGCAATTTTATAAAGGCCCCTTTCGGTATCAAAACTGCGGTTAAGCTCTAGCACCGGGTGGCCGGGCTTCGTAAACCATTGATTAAAAAACCAGTTCAAATCTTGGCCCGTAACCTGCTCAAAAGCCAAGCGCAAGTCGTTTATCTCTACTGCGGTATATTGGTGGGCGTTTAGGTACAGTTTTATCGCTGCAAAAAAGGCCTCATCGCCCAAATAATCGCGCAACAGGTTTAGGGTAAGACCCCCTTTGTTGTAGCTATGCGCATCAAACATATCCTCCCTGCTGTCGTAATAGAAGCGAATGAGCGGCACCTGTTTCGTTTTCGATTCGCCCAAATAGCCCAACCACTCGGTATAGCGGTGCGCTTCGGCCTCTAGCTTACCATATTTATGCTCTATCCAAAGGTACTCGCCGTAGTTGGCAAACGATTCGTTCAACGGCAAATTAGACCACGACTCGCAGGTAAGCAAATCGCCAAACCATTGGTGAAACAACTCGTGTGCAATAATCGATTCGTAGTTAAGGTCTTCCAACTCTTTTCGGGTACGTTGCAAGCCATCAAAGTATATGTTGGCGGTAGTATTTTCCATAGCACCCGACACATAATCGCGCACTACAATTTGCGAGTATTTTTCCCAAGGGTAGTTAAAGCCCAACTTGGTACTGAAAAACTCCAGCATTTCGGGCGTGTTGCCAAAAATATCGCGGGCATATTCTTCGTAGGCCTTTTCTACATAATAGCTCACTTCCATGCCGCGCCACTTGTCGGTTACCTTAGCAAAGTCGCCAATGGTCATCATAACCAAGTATGGGGCATGAGGCAATTTTTGACGCCAGTGGTCGGTGCGGGTGCCGTTGCCGTTGTTTTTTGAGGTAATCAACAAACCATTCGACAAGGTAATATACCCGCTATCGGCGGTTATGAATAGGTCCTGCGTCATGTTTTGGTTAGGCCTATCAATAGTAGGAAACCAGCAAGAGCTACTCTGGGTTTCGCCTTGGGTCCAAATCTGGCGGGGCTTACCGGGTTCGTTTCCGGTAGGGTTAATAAAGTACAGGCCTTTGTCGCTGGTAATGGCCGCACTGCCGCCAGCCTCTAGTTCATTGGGCTTGGCGGTATAGTCTACAAATACCTTTACGGTATCTTTGGCGGTAAATAGCCTAGGCAGGCGAATGTGTATTTGGGTGCTGTCGTAAGTATATTTGAGGGCCTCTTTTTTGCCTTTTTCAATCAAGCTCACCTCTTTTATGTCAAAGCCCCTTGCATCGAGCACCAAGCTATCAGTAGCATAAAACCAAGGCAACAGGGTTATTTCGGCTTTACCAAACAAATATTGCTTCTCGTAATCGAAACTAACCTCTAGGGTAGTATGTATCAAATCGAACGCTTTGGTTTCGGTTTCTTGATAGCCCAAATGTGCTGGCTTTACCAATATCTCGTCAAGTGCCACGCGGCGTGGGTCGTTGGAATCGGCAGCGGTGTCTTTGGCGGTTTTACAAGAACCAATCAATAGCCAAACGGCTAGCCCTAAAATTAAATGAGACTTATTCATAGTGAGGAATGAAGAATAATAAACACCCTAAAGGAACATACCATGGGGCAAGCGACAAAAATAACCATAATTTTGTGGAGGAGTTTAATTTGGTCTTGCCTTAGGCAAGAGAAAATGAGTTAATTTGAAAATGCTCATTAAATACGTACCAAAATTTCGATAG
>CAIOSU010000436.1 GCA_903861055.1 uncultured bacterium | reverse complement strand
GTATTCTTTTCGGGCAAGCAGATAATAGCTTTGGGCAGTGAAAGCGCAAACATTTATGCATTGGTTTATACGGGGCAAATAATGTTTATCGACTCTCGAAACCAAACCAAACTATTGGCCACGCTTCCAAACATTGCTAATGGCAACGATATTGAAATTGCCGATGGTAAAATATTGGTAGCCACCAACCAAGGACTTTGGGTTTACAATTTGTCGTCAAAGTTATGGAGCCGTATTGATAAGACTATGGGTTTGGCATCCAACAACGTTAAGGCCATTAAAGTGTTCAAAAACCAAGTTTGGCTCGCAACTGGCAACGGATTGCAAACCATACCGCTGGCATACGAATATGATAAGCCATTAGCAAAAATATATTTGGCACAGCTTGCCGTTAATGGCATTACCAAACCAGTTAACCAGCCATTGCAACTTGAATATAGAGATGTTTTTAGTTTTGTGCCTGAAGCAGCCGCATTTAGTTCGCTAGGCAAATTTCAATATGCTTACCGGATAATAGAGGCCGACACAACATGGCAATTGTTGCCAGCCACTACCAAAATATTTGCCGTGCCCAGTATAGCACCGGGCAACTTTACCTTTCAGCTCAAAGCCATTGATCATGCAGGGCGCGATTCAGAGAATATTGTAGCTATCAAAGGATATATGCAGCCGCCTTTTTGGCAACGCTGGTGGTTTTATGTTTTGTTGGCAGGTTTAGGGGTTGCTTTGGCTTTTGTTGGCTTTAGATACCGATTAGTATCTATCCGACGAAAACAACAGTTGGAGCTAGATCGGATTAGAATCGAGAACGAGTTGGAACTGTCTCAACAGGCAGCATTGAAAGCACAAATGAACCCACATTTTATTTTCAACGTACTAAACTCTATTAAGAGTTATGTTTACGAGAACGATAAAAAAAGTGCAGCGGAGTACTTAAACACCTTTGCAAAGCTCATTAGGCGAATACTAACCATGAGCAGTGAAGCGAATGTAAGTTTGGAGGAAGAACTTAGCGCGCTTGAATTATACATACAACTTGAAGGTATGTTGCTAGAGCCTCCGTTTGAATATTCAATAGTAGTAACTCCGGAACTTGACTCCCACGCTGTGCGCTTGCCCGCGTTATTGATTCAGCCGTATGTGGAGAATGCCTTTAAGCATGGCCTGCGGCACCAACAGGGTTTTAAGAAACTGGACATTGATATTGAGCAATTAACAAGTGGTCTTTTGCAAATATCCATTCATGATAATGGTATAGGTAGGCACGCTGCTAATTTATTAAATCAGGATAGGCCGACCGAACACCAATCTTTTGCCACTGCGGCAAACAGCAAACGATTGGCTTTGTTGAATAAAAGCCAAGCAGGAAGCGTAAATGTAATATACGTTGATAAAACTAGCGATTCGGGCTTGACTGCGGGCACAGCCGTTATCATCACCATTAAAACGATATGAGCCAACCTATAACTGCAATAATAGTAGATGATGCAGCCCAAGCGCGCAAGTTATTGCGGCTTATGCTTGCCGAGCATGCCCCCCAAGTGGTGGTAAAAGGTGAGGCAGCCAATGTGGTTGAGGCTTTGCAATTGGCCATAGCGGCCCAACCCGATGTGGTGTTTCTTGATATTGAAATGCCCGGTAAATCAGGTCTTCAGTTAGTAGAAGAATTACAAAATGCTTGCTTACAATGCGATGTTATTTTTACAACTGCTTATAATAAATATGCGGTTCAAGCTTTCCGGCTTTCAGCGGTAGACTACCTTCTGAAACCGATTGATGAAAGCCAATTGATTGAAGCTGTTGAAAAGGTAACAGGTAGAAAAAACGCAGCCAATGGCAACGAGCGTTTGGGGCAGCTACTCGAAAACTTGAAATTGGGAACCCAGGATACACTCAGTATACCTATAATTAATGGTTACCAATTTGTGAGTGTAGGCAGCATTATTAGTATTACGGCCGATGGCTCTTACGTAAATATAGTGCTCGCTGACGGCGCCATGATGGTTGTATCAAAAAACCTAAAGTACTTTGAGCAAGCCTTGGAGGGTTTTCAGCAATTTGTGCGGGTGCATAGGTCTTACCTCATCAACTTGCAGCAAATGAAACGCTTCGAACGCAGTGGCCGCGGAACAATTATTATGAACGACAACAGCGAAATTGATTTAGCGCGCGAGAGAAGGGACAGTTTTTTTGCTGCCTTGGAGCTATTTAGAAAGTAACCGCAAGTAAAAACGAAGGGTTGTTTCGGTTATCAACAGCGGATGAAAGAACCATCGCCCGAAACCCGATGTTATCATTATATTTGTTGGAACATTGCCCACCGGGCTAAAAGAGCAATTAAATTACTATGGTACAATACGAGCGGTTTACGCTAGATAATGGCCTTAGGGTATTGGTACAGGAAGACCAAACAACCCCACTGGCTGCGGTAAATATACTTTACGATGTGGGCTCTAGGGACGAAACACCTGAAAAGACTGGCTTTGCCCATTTGTTTGAGCACCTGATGTTTGAGGGCTCGGCCAACATCGAAAACTTCGACGAACCCCTGCAACGGGCTGGTGGCGAAAGCAATGCCTTTACCAACAGCGACATAACCAACTATTACGATATTTTACCAGCCGCCAATTTAGAAACTGCTTTTTGGTTGGAGTCGGATAGGATGCTGAGTTTGGATATTAACGAGGAGAGCCTTGAACTACAGCGCAAGGTGGTAATAGAAGAGTTTAAAGAAAACTACCTAAACCAACCGTATGGCGACGTGTGGCACTTGATAAGCGATCTTGCTTACAAAGTGCACCCATACCAGTGGCCAACTATTGGCAAAAACTTGGCACATATTGAAGCTTTTAAGTTAAATGATGTAACTCAGTTTTTTAAAAAGTTCTACGTACCCAACAATGCCATATTGGTTGTAGGCGGCAGTGTAACGGTTGACCAAGTGCAATCACTTTCCGAAAAATGGTTTGGTGGCATACCTGCGGGCAAACCTATTAATAGGGATATTCCGTTTGAGCCTATACAAACCAGCAAACGTGAGTTGGAAATAGTTGCCGATGTGCCAGGCGATGCCTTGTACAAGTTGTACCACATGGGCGACCGTAACTCTACCAATTTTTATGTGATGGATTTGGTGAGCGATGTATTGGCGCAAGGTAATGCTTCGTTGCTTTACCGCAGGTTGGTAAAAGAGTTGAGCCTTTTTACCGAAATTGAAGCCTATACCACAGGTACCATGGATGCTGGGCTGTTTATTATTGAGGCAAAAACGGTGCCTGGAGTGGATATGAAAAAGGCCGAAAAAGCCCTAGATGATGAATTGGCCCGATTTGCCGAAACCAGAATATTGGAGCGAGAACTCTTAAAAGTAAAAAATAAGCAGGAGAGCGCAACGGTGTTCAGCGAAGTGAATATACTGCACCGTGCCATGAACCTAGCCTACTATGAGTTGATTGGCGATGCTGGGTTAATAAATACCGAGATGGATAAGTATCTGGCCGTTACAGAAGCAGACGTGCTATTACATTCGCAACAAGTTTTTAAGCCGGAGAATTGCTCCACGATATACTATTATGCCTATAAAAAATAACGGAAAACTAGACCGCAGCTTAACACCTGCCCTAGCGCGAGTTGAGCAATTGAATATATTGCAGCCTCAAAAGCTGTCGTTGCCAAACGGCATACCGGTTTATGTGTTTTCTGGCTTGCAGCAAGACGCGGTTCGCATTGAGTGGATATTTAATGCCGGTAAATGGTACGAGCAAAATACCTTGCAATCGTCAATGGCGGCGCGGATGATGAAGGAAGGTAGTAAAGCCTATCCGTCGCATGAGTTTAACGATTTACTCGATTTCTATGGCGCTTCGGTAAAAGCACATGGCGGTGCCGATACGGCAAGTTTTCAGCTTTACAGCCTCAACAAGCACTTAGCACCAGTGTTGCAAATTGTAGAAGAGGTAGTAAAATCGCCTTTGATTGACCCACGAGATTTGGAAATAGTAACTCAAAGCAACCGCGAGCAATTGAAGGTAAATATGATGAAGCCAGATTACTTGGCCGATAAAGCATTCACCGAATCGTTGTACGGCAGCAAACACCCTTATGGCCATGAGTTGGAGTTGGAAGATTATGATAATATTACCCGCGATAGTTTGTTATCATTTCACAAGCAATTTTACACAGCAAGTAATTGCAGTATTATTGTTTCGGGTAACATTAATGACCAAGTAATAAAATTGCTTGAACGTTTTTTTGGCGGCGCTGACTGGCTCGGTGCCCCCGCAACTGTATCTGCGCATCTTGAATTGGACAGTGCCGAACGGTTGGTTAAATATGATGCTATAGAAGGTTCTTATCAAAGTGCCATTCGCATTGGCAAAAAGCTATTCAACAAAACCAATACCGAGTATCAAGAATTGTCGGTAGTAAACACCATTTTGGGCGGTTATTTTGGCTCGAGGTTGATGTCGAACATTCGCGAGGATAAGGGCTATACTTATGGTATTTATTCAGGCCTAAACAGCATGCGACATGGTGGTCACTTTATCATTTCAACCGAGGTAGGCGTAGATGTAAGGCAAGCGGCCATTGATGAAATATATACCGAAATGTCGCGTTTACAAGAAGAGCCGGTAGATAGTGAGGAGCTTGACCTAGTGCGGAACTATATGATGGGCCGATTACTGAACGGGTTGGATGGTCCGTTTAAGGTAGCAGGCATGTACAAAGGTCTCTATATTTATGATTTGGATATTGACTATCTTTACAGCTTGGTTGACGCGATAAATACTATTACCCCAGAGCGCATTCAAGAACTGGCCAATAAATATTTTGACCCCGCTACCATGCATGAGATAACTGTAGGATAACACTTTCATGAAATCGATACGCACCATACTTACTATTGCTTTGGCTATTTGGGGTTCTCAAACCCTTATGGCCCAAGCCATACCGGCACCTGTAATTCTTTGCGCTGCCACCAATGAACAAACCGGCAATGTAGACGTAACCTGGACCACTCCCGTGCTTGACCCGTGCGGCCCCTTCACCCAATATGTGTTGCAAGGCTCCACCAGCCCTACAGGCCCGTGGAACCAAGTTGCTTTAGTAAACAGCTATACAAATACAAGCTTCAACCACTCAGGTGCCAATGCTACGGTAGTAAACTGGTACTACCGCATATTTATGGTGCAAAACTGCCCAGGCGCGGTTTCCGATACTTCGGCGGTGTTTAGTGAGGAGGTGTTGTTTACGCCCACTATTAATTACGTTACTGTGCTGCCAAATGGCGATGTGGACGTAAATTGGCAACAAAGCCCTAATACCGCGCCCGATGGTTTCGTAATTTTGTACATCGATCAAGCAACAGGTTTAGGCATTCGCATCGATTCGGTGTTGGGCTCAACCAGCACCCAGTTTCTCGATCAAACCCAAAACCCGAGCGCTGCACCAATAGTATATGAGGTAAAAGCCTTTAACTCTTGTGGCAACGAGACAGCTCAAAACCCAACGCATACTACTATTTTTGTTGATGCAGTGGTTGACCCATGTGCACAAGAAGTAACTCTTGGCTTCAATCCATACCGCAATTGGCCTGGCGATACCGTTGCCAACTACCGGGTAGAGGTGGTAATTGATGGTGGTGCACCAACTATTGTCAATTTAGGTAATAACTACCCGCCATCATCTGCCAACGTAAGGTATAGTTATGTTTACGATATTGCTGGATTGGCAGGCGATTCCATCCAATTCCATATTGTTGCCGAGCACTCAAATGGTATTTATGAGTCATCTAGCAATTACATTACAGCCCCTTTAAACGCGCTGCAATCCATATCCTTCAACATGATTTGGAACGCAACCGTTAATCCGGATAGCACCATCTCAGTAACTTGGATATCTGACACTACTGCCGATATTGCTTCGTTTGTGGTGCTTCGTGGTACCGACCCAGCATCGATGGTGGCCTTTGATACCCTACTAACTACCATAGGTAGCACTCCTTGGCTACAAACCTATGTTGATAGTAATGTAGACGTGCATGCCAATAGCTGGTACTACCAAATAGTGGCAAACGACACCTGCGGTTTTAGCTTGGCATCTGACCCAGTGCGCACTATCTTTCTTACTGCCGAATTGATTGGTGGCAATAATACGCTCAATTGGAACAACTATGAGCAAACTAATGGTTTGTTGCTCAACACCTCAATCTTCCGCATTTTGAATGGTACTTTAGTTCCAATCGAAACCTTGTTGCCATCGGTTAACGATTATGAAGACCCCGTTGAATCGGCTATTACTACCGATGGTACTTTCTGCTATGTTATACAAACCGAGTACCAGTTTGTAGTGCCAGGCATGGGCATATCGCGCAGCTTGAGTACCTTCTCGCAGCAGGAGTGTGTCGATCTTCCTCCTAAAATTTTCATACCAAATGCCTTTGTGCCCGATGGTTTGAATAAAACCTTTAAGCCAGTATTGCTTTTCCCTGCCAAAGAATATGAGTTCCGTATTTGGGACCGTTGGGGCAAAGAGCTGTTCTACACCGAAAACATCATTGCTGGCTGGACAGGTGCCTATGATGGCGAACGCCTTCCGTTTGGTGGCTACATTTACTACGTTCGTGCCGTAAGCCAAGCTGGCGAAGTGGTAGAGAAGAAGGGCGTTGTGGTGTTGGTGCGGTAATTGATTGCTAAACTAGAGTTTGCCTATGTTGCTTTCCCTGATCCAGCATTTAATGCTCACCATCCCAATAGAAGCTTTAGGAGATGAGAAACTAATAACCAACCGAACGGTTATAGTATTTTTGGTAGGATTTTTCTTGCTCCT